>JAIRLA010000182.1 GCA_031259795.1 Azoarcus sp. | reverse complement strand
CGCGTTCTTCCGCCGCGAGGCGGCCCTTGGCGTGCGCGAAGTACTGCACCAAGGGAATGCGCGACGGGCACACATAGGCGCAACAACCGCAGGCGATGCAGTCCTTGAGACCGCGCCCGAGCGCGCCCTTGAGGTCGTCCGCCGCGATGTGGCGCGCCATCTCCAGCGGCAGGAGGCCCATCGGACAGGCGCGCGCGCAGCTTGCGCAACGGATGCAGGGATCGGGGGCGCGATCGTCCACTTCCGCCGCGGAAAGCGCCAGGATGCCGCTCGTCCCCTTGACCAGCGGCACGCGCGCGTGCGGCAGCGACATGCCCATCATCGGCCCGCCCATGATGAGGCGCGCCGGTTCTTCCTTGAGGCCGCCCGCGAAGGCGAGCACATCGGCGACCAGCGCCCCCACGGGGGCGAGGATGTTTCCCGGCGCGCGCGCCGCGCCGCCATTGACCGTGACGAGGCGGGAGATGAGCGGACGCCCGTGGCGGATGGCTTCCGACACCGCTTTCGCCGTGCCGACGTTATGCACCACCACGCCCGCGTCGGCGGGCAGCCGTCCGGCCGGAATTTCGCGACCGGTGAGCGTCAGCGCCAGTTGCTTTTCGGAACCCATCGGATAACGGACGGGAATCGGGCGGATCGTCACCTCGCCATGCGCCCGCGCCGCCTCCCGCATCGCGGCGATGGCTTCCGGCTTGTTGCTCTCGATGCCGACCAGGGCTTCGCGCGCGCCGACGGCGTGCAGCATGATGCGGATGCCATCGACAATGGCCGGGGCCTCGTCGCGCATCAGGCGGTCGTCGCAGGACAGGTAAGGCTCGCATTCGCCGCCGTTGACGATGAGCGTCGCCACGCCCGCCTTCTTCGATGACGACAATTTCAGCGCCGAGGGGAACGTCGCCCCGCCCATGCCGACCACCCCCGCCTGCTCAACGCGGCGGCCGATTTCCGCCGGATCGAGGGCGAAAGGATCGTCGCAGGGCGGCGGGCCGCCTCCCGCGCCGTCGCATGCCTCCTCGCCATCGACTTCGATCGTCACCGCCAGCACCGGCAGGCCGGAAGGATGCGGCGCCGGGATTTCGCCGATGGCGGTGACGACCCCGGCGGCCGGCGCATGGATCGCGGCGGAAACCGCCCCTTGCGGATTGGCGATGCGCTCGCCCTTCTTCACCTTTTGCCCGGCCAGCACCGTCGGCAGCGCGGGCGCGCCCAGATGCTGCGCGAGCGGCACGAACAGGCGTTCGGGCATCGGCATGACGCGCACGGGAGCGTCCGCCGCCGGGCGCTTGTGATCCGCCGGGTGCACGCCCCAGGAGAAACCGAAGAATTTTTCCATCAGGCCCATGATTTTCCGTTCTCCATGATTCCTCCCCCGGATTCCCCGTGCGCTTGCGCCGATGCCGCCAACGGCCGCGGCATGACCCAGTGCGCCAGGGTGACAGGCATCGGTATCAGCCGGATCGCCTCGGTGGGACACGGTTCGAGACAAGCGGCGCAGCCGGTGCACGCATCTTTCAGCACGCTGTGGATTTGCTTGGGCGCGCCGACGATGGCATCGGTCGGGCAGGACTTCAGGCAACGGCAACAGCCGATGCACAAATCCTCGGCGACCAGCGCCAGTTGCGGGCCGTCATCGTTGATACTGGCCGCATCGAGGGCGACGCCCAGCTTTTCCGCGATCGCCATGGTCACCGCCCTGCCGCCGGGCGGACAACACGCGGGCGAAGCCTCGCCCGCCGCGATGGCCGCCGCCGCGCCGGAACAGCCGGGAAAACCGCACTGGCCGCAATTGGTGCCGGGCAAGAGCTTTTCCACCTCCGCGACCTCGACGTTCGCCTCCACCGCGAGGAATTTACCGGCGACGCCCAGCGCCAACCCGAGCGCGGCGCCCAATACGGTCAAGCTCAAGACAGCGGCGAACATCTCCTGCTTTCTCCTAGACGTTGAGACCCGCGAAGCCCATGAAGGCAAGCGCCAGCAGCGCGATGGTGACGAACGCGATCGGCGCGCCGGCGAACGCCGCCGGAACGCGCGCGAGCGCGATGCGTTCCCGCAGTCCCGCGAAAATCACCAGCACCAGCATGAAGCCGATGGCCGAGCCAACCGCATAAGCGAGGCTCCAGAAAAACCCGCGCGCCTGCTGCACATTGAGCAGCTCGACGCCCAGCACCGCGCAATTGGTGGTAATCAGCGGCAAATAAATGCCCAACGCTTGATACAGGCCGGGGCTGGACTTGCGGATGAACATCTCGGTGAACTGCACGACGGCGGCGATCACCAGAATGAACGTGAGGATGCGCAAATATTCGAGTCCGAGCGGCGCCAGCAGCCAATGTTCGAGCATCCAGCTCGCGGCGGCGGCGAGCGTCAGCACGAAAGCCGTCGCCATGCCCATGCCGACGGCGCTGTCGAGCCGCCGCGAGACGCCCATCACCGGGCACAGACCCAAGAACTTGATGAGCACCACGTTGTTGACGAGAGCGGTGGAAACCAGAAGAAGGAACAATTCATTGAACATGGAGAAGAAGGAACAATTCATTGAACATGGATTCGATGGACTTGCAACCGTAAAACCCTCAAATGTCAGCTCTTCCGCGCGTTGTCGCCCGGTCACGGGCGTGGATTGAAACGTCGGCTTGCACACTGCACGCAATGAGCGTGCCAGATTGCGCTTCGCACCATTCCGGGGCGGTTCGCGCCACGATCCACGGGCATTCCGGCGGCGCGCACAGAATAAGTGCGCTGCTCGTACCGCGCATTTGTCGGGAATGCGACAAAAAGACTGTGCGATTGCCGCCAAGATCGCCGGGGAGCGTACGCGCGGGAATCATGGCGAAAGAATAACAATTGGGAGGATGCGGTCGTGCACGTTGGGACGGTGTCCTTGGGCGATACACCGCCAAGCGGGGGAGGGGAGGGCAGGCGGCTTTCGCAATGGCGCATTCTTCCGATGGACACTTCCCTCCCCCGCTTGCGGGGGAGGGTGGCCGAAGGCCGGGAGAGGGCTTCGTTCCATCCGGCGCGCAGCGCCGCTGGATAAAAAGGGGGAGGAAGGAAAGGGACGCTTGTCCACTCCCCCACCGCAAAGAAATCAGCGTCGCTTCGCTCCGTATGGAAGGAAACCCTCTCCCGCCCCTGACGGGGCACCCTCCCCCGCAAGCGGGGGAGGGGACGGCAGGCGCTTTACAGTAGTGGGGAGGGTGGGCTGGCGGTTGTGATTGGGGGAGGGGCGTTCCGTTGCAGGGAAGTGGGGGAGGGACGTTCCGTTGCAGGAAAGGTAAAGCCTCGTCGGATGGATACTTCCCTCCCCCGCTTGCGGGGGAGGGTGGCCGAAGGCCGGGAGAGGGCTTCCAACCATACGGAGCGCAGCGACGCTGATTTCTTTGCGGCGGCGGGGAGACGGGCGGCCTCGCGGGATTGCCGCCGTTCAGGGCGTACCGCGGGCTCCCCGCGCCGCGCGGGCGGAAGACGGGGAGGATCGGGGGGCGTTTGTTCCGTCGGTATGGCGATGGGCGCGGATGTAGCCCATTTGCCATTCTTCAATGACAATCGCGGTTTCTACTACTATCGCCGACTATCGCCGCCGCCGCCGCCGCGCCGATGTCTTCTCATGGGAAGCGGCGGATTCAAAGCCGGTAGGCCGCTCCGGTCATGATCTTCGCGGCGAGTTTCATGGCCAGCCGCACCGGGCCGGGCAGTTCGTGCGCGCCGAGGCGGACGGCGGTTTCGGCGTGACCGGCTTCGTCCTGCCGCATCTGGCTGACGATGGCGCGCGATTTGAGGTCGTCGGCGGATAGCGCGTCGAGGTGGCCGCGCAGGTGCGTTTCGACCTGGCGTTCGGTTTCGGCGAGAAACCCCAGGTTCCAGCGGTCGCCGAAACTGCCGGCAAGCACGCCGAGCGCCAGCGCGCCGCCATACCACAGCGGATTGAGGATGCTCTTTCGTCCGCCGAGTTCGTCGATGCGTTGCGCTGTCCACGCCAGATGCTCGGTTTCTTCGTGCGAGGCTTGTTCGAGCGCCACGCGAATCGAGGGGTCGCGCGAGGTCAGCGCCTGCCCCTGATAGAGCGCCTGCGCGCAGATTTCACCGCTGTGATTCACGCGCATCAGCGCCGCGGCATGGCGCTTTTGCGCTTCGCCAAGCGTCGTTTCGGGCAGATCGCCGCCGGGGGGCGGACGCGCCGAGCGCGCCGGGGCGAGAATCGTGCGCAAGGCGCGATCGAATTGCACGATGGCCTGGTCGGTCATGGCTGTATTCATGGCTGTATTCCACGAACGGGGTCGAGGTAGTCGAGGTCGATGCGGTTGTTGCGCAGGCGGGCGATGATTTCTTCCCGCGAGCGCGCGGGGGCGGGGCCGTCGCAGAAATAGCCGTATGCCAGCGCGACGCGGGGGTCTTTGCCGCTGTCGCCGAGGGTTTGCCAGGCGCTGTTCTTGAATGGACGCCATTGCCCATCCCGCCCGGCGCTGGCGTAGAGCCTGCGTTCCGCCGTGGCGCAGCGGATGCCTTCAAAGGTGAGGCTTTCCGCGCCGCTCTTGCTGCGCGCCACCAGTACGTAACGGATCACGCCGTCCTCGCCCGCCGCGAGACTGCCGGTATCGAGCAGGAAACGTCCCGCCGGGTAGAACGCGACGGGGAACGCG
This sequence comes from Azoarcus sp., assembly GCA_031259795.1. Lineage (GTDB taxonomy): Bacteria > Pseudomonadota > Gammaproteobacteria > Burkholderiales > Rhodocyclaceae > WRNU01. The sequence goes on along the minus strand of JAIRLA010000182.1, from coordinate 4,470 downwards.
GCCAGATCGCGCTCGTTGGGCAGCGGCGGCAAGGTGTAGGCCGCTTCCCGCCAGGCGGGGGCTTCGGGGTCGTTTTCGCCGTTGTCCTGCGTCCACGCCGGGGCTGGCAGGAGGAGGAGCGGGAGCGCGGCAGCCAGCCGGGCCGCGATGCGTTTCATCGCGCCGGTTCCCCGACCGCCACGGTCAACAGGCGGTAGCCTTCCGGCGGCTCGGAGTGGCGGGGGCAGAAGAGCATGCGCGACAACTCGGTCAGGGCAAGCTGGTAGACCTCGCGCTTGAATTCGATGACCGCGTCGAGCGGCACCCAGTAATCGCTCCAGCGCCAAGCGTCGAATTCCGGGTGCGCGCTGGAGCGCAGGCATACGTCCGAGTCGCGTCCCATCAGCCGCAGCAGAAACCAGATTTGTTTCTGCCCGCGATAGGTGTTGCGCCATTCCCGCTTGATCCAGTGCCTGGGAACGTCATAACGCAGCCAGTCGCGGGTGCGGCCAAGAATCCTGACGTGCTCGGGGAGCAAACCGATCTCCTCATGGAGTTCCCGATACATGGCCTGCTCCGGCGTTTCGCCGTGCTTGATGCCGCCTTGCGGGAACTGCCATGAATGCTCGCGGATGCGCTTGCCCCAAAACACCTCATTGCGCGTATTGACCAGAACGATGCCGACGTTCGGGCGATAGCCTTCATGGTCGAGCATGATCGAACCTTCAAAATTTACAAAGTCGGGCGGATTTTTCCATATTTGCCGCCGCTTTGAAAGCGTGCACCGTTTTTTCCGCCGCGCCGGCGGCGCGGAGTCACTGCTAGAATTGCCGGCGTGACAGACCGGACACCCGTTTTCATGCGCGCCAGCCAGTTTCACCTCAACACCCTGAAAGAAGCCCCCGCCGATGCCGAAGTCGCCAGCCACAAGCTCATGTTGCGCGCCGGCATGATCCGCAAGGTCGCCGCGGGCATTTACGATTACATGCCGCTGGCGTTGCGCTCGATCCGCAAGATCGAAGCCATCATCCGCAGCGAACTCAATCGCGCCGGGGCGCTGGAGATTTCCATGCCGCTGGTGCAGCCCGCCGAGTTGTGGCGGGAGAGCGGACGCTGGGACAAGATGGGGCCGGAGATGCTGAAGCTGCGCGACCGCCACGAGCGCGATTTCGCCTTCCAGCCCACTTCGGAAGAAGTCGTCACCGACATCGCCCGCCAGGAACTCAAGAGTTACCGCCAGCTTCCGCGCAATTTCTACCAGATCCAGACCAAGTTCCGCGACGAGCGCCGCCCCCGTTTCGGCGTGATGCGCGGGCGCGAATTCATCATGAAGGATGGCTATTCCTTCGACCGCGACGCGGAGGCGGCCGGCAAAAGCTATGACACGATGTTTGCGGCCTATCGCGGGATTTTCGAGCGCATCGGTCTGGCGTACCGCGCCGTCGCCGCCGATACCGGCGCCATCGGCGGCGATCGTTCGCACGAATTCCAAGTGATCGCCGACACCGGCGAGGATGCCATTGTCTATTGTCCGGACTCCGGTTACGCGGCCAATATCGAACTGGCCGAGGCGCTGCCCGTGCTCCCGGCGCGCGCCGCCGCGTCCGCGCCGCTGGTCAAGGTTGCCACCCCCGGACGCGAAACCTGCGCCGAGGTCGCCGATTTTCTCGGCGCGCCGCTCGCCTCGACCGTCAAATCGCTGGCGCTGGCCAGCGACGAGACCGACGAGACGGGGCGGATCGTCGAGACCGCGATCTGGCTGCTGTTGCTGCGGGGCGACCATGAACTCAACGAGGTCAAGGCGGGCAAGATCGAGGGCCTGGGCGCGGGCCTGCGCTTCGCCAGCGAGGCCGAAATTGTCGACCATTTCGGCAGCGAGCCTGGCTACCTCGGCCCCATCGCGCCCAAAAAGCCGGTGCGGATCGTCGCCGATCGCACGGTGGCCCGCATGGCCGATTTCATCTGCGGCGCGAACGCGGCGGGCTATCACTACACCGGCGCGAACTGGGGACGCGACCTGCCCGAGCCGGACATCGTCGCCGACATCCGCAACGCCGTCGCGGGCGACCCCTCGCCCGACGGCAAGGGGCTGCTCGCCATCGACCGCGGCATCGAAGTCGGCCATGTGTTCTACTTGGGCGACAAATACTCGCGCGCGATGAACGCCACGTTCCTCGACATCGACGGCAAGCCCCGTTTCTTCGAGATGGGCTGCTACGGCATCGGCGTCACCCGCATCCTCGGCGCGGCGATCGAACAGAACAACGACGAGCGCGGCATCGTCTGGCCGGCGGCGATCGCGCCGTTCGAGGCCGTCGTCTGCGCCATCGGCTGGGGCAAATCGGCAGCGGTGCGCGCCGAGGCGACCCGGCTCTACGAAGCCTTGCTGGCGGCGGGCGTCGACGCCATTCTCGACGATCGTGACGAGCGTCCCGGCGTGATGTTCGCCGATTGGGAACTGATCGGTGTTCCGTACCGCCTTACCGTCGGTGAACGCGGTTTGAAGGAAGGCATCGTCGAATACCAGTCCCGCCGTGGCGATGAGCAGGCAAAGCTCGCGCCGTCCGAAGCCGCCGACCATGTTGCCGATCGTTTGCGTACCGCCCTGAAAGGCGGAATTTTTTTAGGCCAAAATTGACTTTACGATGAAGAAATCCGTTATCCGTTACCTGCCGTGTCTGCTTGTCGCCTTGGCGTGCGCGCCGGCGGACGCGGGAAATCAGAAAGAAGAACGCCTGTCCGTCAGCGTGCGCGCCGCCCTGCATCGCGCGGTCAGCGACGCCGCGCCGCCCTCGATACCGATCAAGGACGCCACCGAGCGCGAAAACTGGCTCGCCGAAATGTCGAGCCGCCTGGCGAAAAAAATCCCCGACCCCGCTTATCGCAAGGAACTGCTGACCGCGATCCACTACGAAGCCACGCGCGCCGGACTGGACCCCCAGCTCGTGCTCGGGTTGATCCAGGTCGAAAGCAATTTCGGCAAATACGCGCTGTCGCGCGCCGGAGCGCGCGGCTACATGCAAGTCATGCCGTTCTGGGTCAAATCCATCGGCGGCAAGGACGACAATCTCTTCCACCTGCGCACCAATCTGCGCTATGGCTGCACGATCCTGCGCCATTACCTCGACATCGAAAAGGGTGATCTCTTCCGCGCGCTGGGGCGCTACAACGGCAGCCTCGGGCGCGCGGCGTATCCCAACAAGGTTCATGACGCCTGGAAGAAGAGCTGGTCGTGGGAGCCTGGGCAGGCTATCGCCCGCCGGGAACCCGCGCCGCCGCCCGCCGACGTCCGGCAGAAGAGCGAGCCGTCGGTACGAGTCGCCGCCGCCCGCAAGGAAACCGCGCCGCCGCAACCGCGGACCGTGGCCATCCACAAGGAAGCCATCCCGCCGCAACTCACCGTCCAGTTGGCGGTCGCGGTCTCGCAAACCATTGCCCAACAAGAGAACGCGCCTTCGCCCCAGACCGCCGCGCTGCCCGGACACACCGGCGCCATCCCGCGCGCCATCCGCCGGGACATCGTTATCGTGCGCTGAAGTCCAGAGGGATCGGGCATCGGGCATCAAGCATACGGTCACGGCGCCCGCTGTCCGCATCGAAGCGGACAGCGGAGACAGCGCAGTAGCGTTTGGCCGGAGCGGCGGCGCATCCGCGCTGAGGGGCGCACAAGCTCAAGACGTTGCTGGAGCAGGAGCGCGCGCCCATGCCCGCCGCCAGCCCGTCCCCGTGATCCGCGCCCGGCGGACGCGGATGCGGGCGTTGACGGCATCGGCGCGGCCAACTATCATCCGCGATTCTCCGCGAGGGGTCGTTAGCTCAGTCGGTAGAGCAGCGGACTTTTAATCCGTTGGTCGTGCGTTCGAGTCGCACACGACCCACCAATCCTTGCAGCGCGGAATCCATCCATCCGTCGTCCAGCCACGCGGGTTTGCAAACCGGCAAAAACCTGTTTCTCGCAAGCTGCGGTAAAAAGGGGATAAGAACCTATTCCAATAGGCCCGCCCTGAACCGCCGCACGGATTGCCGCGTCGCTGCGCTCCCCGCAAGAACTCGCCCCCTCGTCATTGCGAAAGCCTCCTCCCCGTCATTGCGAGGAGCGAAGCGACGTGGCAATCCAGTTCGTTCCATGCGGAGCGCAGCGACGCTGTTTTCTTTGCGGTGGAGAAATGGACAAGCACCTTCCTTCCTCCCCCCTTTTTTTAATCAGCGGCGCTGCGCGCCGGATGGTTGGAAACCCTCTCCCGCCCTTCGGGCACCCTCCCCCGCAAGCGGGGGAGGGAAGGAATCCATCGGAAGAACTCGCCATCACGAAAGCCCTTCCCCCCCTCGCCATCACGAAAGCCGCCCCACCTCGTCATTGCGAGGGCCGCAGGCCCGTGGCAATCCAGCGCGTTCCACCCGGCGCGCAGTGCCGCTGATTAAAAAGGAGGAAGAAGAAACAGGACGCCCGTCCACACCCCACCGCCAAGAAAACAGCGTCGCTGCGCTCCG
>JAIRLA010000155.1 GCA_031259795.1 Azoarcus sp. | reverse complement strand
CCGGAGACCGGAGACCGGAGACCGGAGACCGGAGACCGGAGACCGGAGACCGGAGACCGGAGACCGGAGACCGGAGACCGGAGACCGGCGGCAAGAATCGCGCCAGGATCATCATCCTTTTCTCATCGAAAAATGCCACGCAAAAGCCCATGGCGACGAAATGGAAATTTCCGCGAGTCTATACGAATGATTTTCGGCGGGCAATACTTTCAGGCTACATTATTGTTATGGTGTCATATTATTGACATAGTTTGTGCCTATTCTGATTCGGGCGTGCGTCCCGCTTTGTCGCCATGCCCGCGTGACAGGGCCATTGCCTCTTGTCCTTGCGGCGAAACTGGAGCGAAACCGGCCTCGGCGAAGCGGGAATCCGGCGGCGCATCGTCCGATTGGATTTGTCCCGCTTCGGGAAGGTTGGCGCGGCGCTGGAAGAACGCTGGGAGAACGGCGCGCCGTCAGACGGACATGTTCATGATGTCCTGGTAGGCCGACACCAGCCGGTTGCGGACCTGTACCATTTGCTGGAACGAGAGGTTGGCTTTTTGCAGGTTGACCATCACGTCCTGCAAATTGACGTTGGGGTCGCCGGCGGAGAAATCCTGCGCCATGGCGCGCGCTTCTTTCTGGGCGGCGCTGACGTCCTTGAGGGCGTTGTCGAGCGCGTCGGCGAAGCTGACGCCCCCCGCCGCCTCGCCGGATTGCACGGGTTTGTTCTGGGCCGCCTGCGACACCGAGCGCAGTTCGGAGAGCATTTGTTCGATTCCGCGGGTATCCATGATCCTGGCTCCGGGAGCGGATTTTCAGTTGGTTCGAGCATAGCAAAGCAACTGCCATGCCACCGGCTCGACGCGCTCAGACATCGTAACCCTCGTCACGGTATTGCTGGAGTTTGTAGCGCAGGGTGCGCTCGGAAATGCCCAGCTTTTCAACGGTTTTCTTGCGCGAGCCGCCCATCTCGCGCAGGGTGGAGAGGATGTGTTCGCGTTCGAGGTCGCGCATGTTGCCCGGGCGCGGCATGGCGGCGGCGGGCGCGGGGGATGCCGGAGCGGGAGGCTGGACGGCAAAACTTGCCGCGACGCCATGCGCCGGGGCGCATCCCTGCGCATGTGTCCGCTCGCCGCCGTTTTCTTCCGCCCAGCCCGGCAGGCACAGGCGCAGGGTTTCGGCGACGACGGTGTCGCCCGTGGTCAGGATCAGGGCGCGGTGCATGGTGTTTTCCAGTTCGCGCACGTTGCCCGGCCAGCGGTAGCGCGGCAGGAGCGCTTCGGCCTCGGGCGAGAACCACGCTTGCCGTCCGGCGCTCCGGGCGTGACGGGCGAGGAAGTGACGCGCCAGCGGTACGATGTCGCCCGGACGCTCGCGCAGCGACGGAATGACGAGCGGGAAAACGTTCAGCCGGTAATACAAGTCTTCGCGGAAACGTCCGGCGGCGATTTCCTTTTCCATGTCGCGGTTGCTGGTCGCCAGCACGCGGATGTCGAGCGGCACGGGTTTCTTGCCGCCGACGCGCTCGACTTCGCGCTCTTGCAATACCCGCAGGAGTTTGGCCTGGAGCGCAAGCGGCATTTCGGAGATTTCATCGAGCAGGATGGCGCCGCCCTGCGCTTGTTCGAATTTGCCCGGTTGGCCGCTTTGCGCGCCGGTAAAGGCGCCCTTTTCGTAACCGAACAGGGTGGCTTCGAGCAGGTTTTCGGGGATGGCGGCGCAGTTGATCGCCACGAAGGGCGCGGCGCGGCGCGGCGAATGGTGGTGGATGTAGCGCGCGAACACTTCCTTGCCGGTGCCGGATTCGCCGGTGAGCAGCACGGTGGCGTCGCTTTCGGCGACCTTGGCCGCGAGGGCGAGCAGATTGCGGGTGTGGGGGTCTTCGGCGATGGTGTCGTCGGCTTCGGGCGGCGCGGCGGCGTAGCGGCGCACGCTCTCCAGCAGCGCGTCCGGCTCGAAGGGTTTCATCAGGAAGTCGCAGGCGCCGCCGCGCATCGCCGCCACCGCCTTGTCGACGTCGCCGTAGGCGGTCATCAGCAGCACCGGCAACTGCGGCAGGCGGCGGCGGATTTCGCCCAGCAGTTCCAGCCCGTCCATCGGCTGCATGCGCAGGTCGGAGAGCACGAGGTTGAAGGTCTGGCGTTCGAGTTCGGCCAGCGCCGCCGGGCCGCCATCGACCCCCGTCACGCCATGGCCGGCCATCTCCAAAGTCAGGCAGACCGCATCGCGCAGGGCGTCGTCGTCCTCGACGATCAGGATATTCAGGTGCTCGATCATGGTGTTTGCGCTCCAGCCGCGGTCGCGGATGTATTTTGCTGTTGTCGCGCCGCATCTGCGGACGGGAGCGGCTCCGCCGCGCGGCGGTTGCCGCCCTGGCGCCGGTCGCGCTCTCCCGCCCGCCGCTCGCGGCACAGCCAGGCGGATGGCGGCAGCGGCAGGACAAGCGTGAAAGTGGAACCCGCGCCGGGCGCGGATTCGAGCCGGATGTCGCCGCCATGGCCGCGCGCCACGCCGCGCGCGATGGCCAGGCCCAGCCCGGTGCCTTCGGCGCGGGTGGTGAAAAAAGGCTCGAACAGGCGTTCCTGCAATTCGGAAGAGATGCCGCGCCCGCTGTCGCGGACGATGAAATGCAGTTCTTCCCCGGCAATGCCGTCCAGGCAGGGCGCGCGCACGACTTCGCAATTCACCGCGCCGCCGGGGGCGGTGGCCTGGATCGCGTTTTCGAGCAAATTGGTGAGCGCGCCGCCGAGCGCCTTGCGGTCGCCATGCACGACGACTCCGGCGCAATCGCAACGGCTCCCGAAAACGATCCGCCGCGCCTTCGCCAGCGGTTCCAGGGTATGGATGAGTTCCGCCACCAATCCGCCGACATCGAAATCCTGCCGTCCGAGGTTGTCGCCGCGCGCAAAGAGCAGCATGTCGCGGATCAGGCGTTCGAGATAGCGCAGCCGCTCGATGGCGCGTTCGGCCACTTTCACGCGTTCGGCGGGACCCAGTTCGGGCTGGCGCAGATTGCCGGTGTAGAGCAGGGCCGCCGCCAGCGGCGTGCGCAATTGGTGCGCAAGCCCGGCGACCATCTCGCCCATGGCCGCCAGCCGTTCGTTGCGCTCCGCCGCCAGCCGCATGGCATGGGTTTCGGTGATGTCCCGCAGCAGGATGATGCGCCCTTCGCCGGAACCGAGGGCGGTTTCGGAAACCGCCAGCCGCCGCGCGCCGCCGCGTTCCAGCGTCATCTCGCCCGGCGTTTCGGTTGGCGCGAGCGCGGCGGCCACCGTCCGCCAATCCCGCCCGCCCAGATCTTCGCCGAGCAATTGCCCGGCGGCGCGGTTGACCTGCTCGACGCGGCCCTCGCGGTCGAGCACCACCACTCCGGCGGGCAATGCGCCCATCAACACGGCAAAGCGCTCGCTCAACTGCGCGACCTGCGCCTGGAGCGCGTTGTAAGCGCCGGAGAGATCCTCCGAGGCGCGATTGAACAGGGCGAACGCTTCCGCCAATTGCGCGGCGGACAGCGGCGGCGCTTCATCGGGGAGCGACCCGCCGGAGGCGGCCGGCGCGGGCGGCGGCGCGGAAGACGGCATCATGGTCTGGAATCCGCTTTCACTTTCATTGTCATCATGACGGCACTCTACGTGCACAGTCTGTCATGTTAACAGGCAAACAGGCGGCAAAAAATGCCGCTTTTCACCTCACCCCGCTTGCGCGGACAAGCGGACAATGCCGTCATCCATCAAAGGGTTCGAGGTCACGCAATGGCAACCGCTGAAAACACCGCCGGCGACATCGCCGCGCCGCCAGCCGGCGCCCTGCGCGGACGGCTGCAACAGGCGGTCGACAACATCAAGGCGCTCAACCAGCAGCAAAAAATCGCCGCCGCCGCCGCGATGGCGCTCGCCATCGCGCTCATCGCCGGCGCCATCCTGTGGAACCAGGCCCCCAGGCAGGCGGTGCTTTTCGCCAACTTCGACGAGCGCGACGGCGGCGAGATCATCGCCTCCCTGCAACAGCAAAACATCCCCTACAGCATCTCCGGCGATGGCCGCGCCATTCTCGTGCCCAGCGCCGTCGTCCATGACACCCGCCTGCGCCTGGCCGCCGCCGGCCTGCCACGGGGAGGACTGGTCGGCTTCGAACTCATGGATACCCAGAAACTGGGCGTCTCGCAATTCAACGAACAGGTCACCTACCAGCGCGCCCTCGAAGGCGAACTGGCGCGCACGATCCAGTCGATCTCCTCGGTCATCGGCGCCCGCGTGCATCTGGCCATGCCCAGGCAAACCTCCTTCCTGCGCGACGACCAGAAACCGACCGCCTCGGTCATGGTGCAACTGCGGCCCGGCCGCGCGCTCGACAGCAACCAGATCGCCGGCATCGTCCATCTGGTAGCCGCTTCCGTCCCCAAAATGAACGAATCCAGCGTGAGCATCATCGACCAGAGTGGCGAATTGCTCACGCGCAACGACCCGTTGCGCCGCTCCGGACTCGATCCCACCCAATTGCGCTACATCGAGGAAGTCGAAGCCGGACTCAACCGCCGCATCGCCAACATCCTCACCCCCATGTTCGGCAAGGACAACTTCCGCGCCCAGGTCGCCGCCGACATCGACTTCAACCAAGTCGAACAGACCGCCGAAACCTACCGTCCCAACCCCTCCCCCGAGCAGGCCGTCCGCAGCCAGCAGACCACCGAGCAACTGACCCGCGACCAAGGCCCGCAGGGCGTACCGGGCGCGCTCACCAACCAGCCGCCCGTTCCGGCCACCGCCCCGATCACCACCCCGCCGGTACCGCCGCTGACCGGCGCGGGCGGCGCGCCGCCGCTGACCAGCAACCGCTCGGCGGTACTCAACTACGAACTGGATCGCACCATCCAGCACGTCAAACAGTCGCTCGGCCAGGTCAAGCGCCTGTCGGTCGCGGTCGTCCTCAATCACCGCGTCACGCAACTGCCCAACGGCGCCCCCCAGACCCTGCCGATCGACGAAGAAGAAATCACCCGCATCACCAACCTCGTGCGCGAGGCCATCGGCTACAACGCCACGCGCGGCGACACGATCAACGTCACCAGCAGCCCGTTTACCGGGCCGGTCGCCGAACCGCCCCCGCCGCTGTGGAAAGACCCGGAAATGATCGAGATGGGCAAGGAAGGCGGCAAATACCTGCTGGCGCTCGCCGTCATCCTGTTCGCCTACCTCGCCATCATCCGCCCGCTGCTGCGCGCCGTCGCGCCGCCGCCGGTGGAAAGCGCCGAAAGCGCGGAGGAAGAAGGCGAGGAAGGCGACGATGGCATCTCCCTCGAACTATCGCCCGCCGCCCGCGCCGAAAGCTACGAAACGCGGCTGGAGCGGGTACGCGAAATGGCGCGCGGCGATCCGCAGAACGTGGCAGAACTCATCAAGCAATGGATGGGCGTCGATGAAGAAGGGGGCCGCAAATGAGCGTATCGCCCGAAGAAGGACTGGAGAGGGCCGCCCTGCTCCTCGTTACGCTCGGCACCAACGAAGCCGCCGAAGTGCTCAAGCACCTCGGGCCGCGCGAAGTGCAGAAAATCGGCCTGAAAATGGCCAGCATGCCGGCGCAGGAACGCGCGAAAGTCGAACCCCTGCTGGCCGAAATGGAAGCTCATTTCAGCAAGGGCGGCGCCATCCGCGCCGATCAGGAACAAATCCGCGAAATGCTGACCAAGGCGCTCGGCAGCGAACGCGCCGCCCACCTCATCGCCCGCGTGCTGCAAGGCTCGGACACCGCCGGCATCGAAAACCTGAAATGGCTGGACCCGGCCACCGCCGCCGACCTCATCAAGAACGAGCACCCGCAGATCATCGCCACCATCCTGGTACACCTGTCCTACGACCAGGCCGGGGAAATCCTCAAGCACTTCTCCGACCGCCTGCGCAACGACGTCATCCTGCGCATCGCCACCCTCGACGGCGTCCAGCCCGCGGCGCTGAAAGAACTCAACGAATCCCTCACCCAGATGCTCTCGGGCGCGGCCACCACCAAGAAAGCCGCGATGGGCGGCGTGCGCCACGCCGCCGAAATCCTCAACTTCGTCGGCTCCGCCGCCGAGACCGCCGTACTCGACAACGTGCGCGAATACGACCCGGACTTGGCGCAGAAAATCCTCGACGAAATGTTCGTCTTCGAAAACCTGCTCGACATCGACGATCGCGGCATCCAGTCCATCCTGCGCGAAATCCAGTCCGACTCGCTCATCACCGCCCTCAAAGGCTCCTCGCCCGAACTGCGCGACAAAATCTTCAAGAACATGTCGAGCCGCGCCGCCGAAATGATGCGCGAAGACCTCGAAGCCAAAGGCCCCGTGCGCCTGTCCGAAGTCGAAGCCGAACAAAAGGAAATCCTCAAGATCGCCCGCCGCCTGGCCGAAGAAGGCCAGATCGTCATGGGCGGCAAAGGCAGCGAGGACGCTTTCGTATGACATTAGGGGCAAGATTTACGATGAATTTTCCTCCCACGATGGACAACTTCCCTCCCCCGCTTGCGGGGGAGGGTGGCCGAAGGCCGGGAGAGGGCTTCCAACCATCCGGCGCGAAGCGCCGCTGTTTTCTTTGCGGTGGGGCGTAGACAAGCGTCCCGTTTCTTCCTCCCCCTTTTTATCCAGCGGCGCTGCGCGCCGGATGGAACGAAACCCTCTCCCGGCCCTGACGGGCCACCCTCCCCCGCAAGCGGGGGAGGGACCGGCCAGCAGCTGTGATTGAGGGATGGTCATCCGGCGGCGCTACGCGCCGGGTGGAACGAACTGGATTGCCACGTCGCTTCGCTCCTCGCAATGACGAGGTGGGGGGCTCTCGCAATGACGAGGAGGGCTCCCGCAGACGAGGCGGGAGGAGAGCAGCGACGTGGCAATCCATGCAGCGGTTCAAAGCGGCCCTATTGGAATAGGTTCTTAGAGCCTATTCCACTAGGAACTCATCCCGAAATCCACAATTTCCCCCGCGCCTGTAACCCGAACACCGCCCGCCATGGATCGACCGTGGATCAAGGGAATTCCCCACCGGGAGAGATCGACGCGAAGCCCATACCTGTCACAGGATCCTGGCCACCACACATATTGCCAACCGCGACTTTCAGGTTCATATTCGGCAATCATCTTCCCGCAACGATACAAGGAGAGAACATCATGGGACTGGTCGTGAAAGACGATGGATGGCGCATCGACGACAAGCTGTGGGAACGGATGGAACCTTTGTTGCCGCCCCGCAAGCCGCATCCGTTGGGTTGCCACAATCCGCGCGTGC
>JAIRLA010000252.1 GCA_031259795.1 Azoarcus sp. | reverse complement strand
ATCGTTTCTTCCGTGCGAAGCGCCGCAAACATGATTGCCGTCCAGATCGGAAAGGGCGTCCAGGCCGCTTATTGCCTTCTCCTCATTCGACTTCACTTGCGCATCTGGCACGCCGTTACAACAACCAACCAGTTCTCCATCCTTCAACAAGCTTCATTACCTATATTCAAGTAAGCGCTTTCCCATTTTCTTCCGCCTTCTTTTTTTAGTCAGCGTCGCTTTGCTCCGTATGGAATGAACTGGATTGCCACGTCGCTACGCTCCTCGCAATGACGAGGGGGGAGGACTTTCGCAATGACGCGGGCAGGAAGGGCGCAATGACGATTGCCCAGGAGACTTTCCCTTCATTGGCGAAGCCATGGTAACGGATTACTACAATGGCGAATTGTGTTGCAGCCGGGCGGCATCCCCTCTAAAAATCCGCGCTCATCCGTGCGATCATTCAGCTTTTCACCCATGCTCACGGAGCAGGAGAAGCGTTCGCACATGGAATCTTCCGAGAGGTCCGATCCGGCGTCTATGCCTGCGGTCGCGTCGTCATGGACGCGGCGTCTCGTTCGTCCGTTCGCCTGGAGCGCGATGGCGCTGGCGCTTTATGCCGTGCTGGGTTTCGCCGCCGTGCCCTGGATGGCGCGGCATCAGTTGCCGCGCGTTCTGGGCGATTGGCTCGGGCGCGCGGTGTCGATCGGAAAAATCACATTCAATCCTTTTACGCTGACGGTGGAGTTGTACGGCGTGGAAGTCGCGGGGACGGAGGCCGCCGCCGCGCCGGCGCTGGGATTCGACCGCCTCATGGTCAATTTCGAGATTATGTCGTTCGCGCATGGCGGGCCGGTGGCGCGGGAACTGGCGCTCGAAGGCCCGCGCGCCAGGTTGACCCGGCTGGCTCCCGGCCTCTATGACTGCTCCGATGTGTTCGAGCGTTTGTCCAGGCTGGCCGGGGAGGAGGGCGACGGCGGCGGGGCGGTTGTGTTCTCGCTGGCCAATGTCCGCGTCGAGAACGGGCTGATCGAGATCGATGACCGCGTCACCGGGGCGACGCATAGTATTTCCGAGCTGAAGCTGGGACTGCCCGCTGTTTCCAGCCTGCCGGTGAATGTCGACGTGCACGTCGAACCCCGTTTGTCGGCACGGCTCGATGGGCGGCCGCTGGCCGCGCAAGGGTCGCTGGACTTGCGGCAGGACGGCTTCAAGGGCGCGCTCGAACAAGTGTCGCTCAAGGGGTTCGATTTGCCGTCGTGGCTGGTTTATCTGCCTTTCCCGCCGACGTTCGGCCTGTCTTCGGGAAAGCTCGATCTCGACATGCTCGTGAAATTCGAGCAGAGCGGCGGCGCGCCTCCTTCGGTGAGCTTCAAGGGCAAGGCCCGGATAGACCGTTTGGCGATACAGGATCTCGCGGGCAAGTCCGTACTGGAAGTTTTTGAACTGGACTTTGAACTGGACGCCAAATTCGTCATCAAGTCCATGGACATTCATTCGCTGATCGGACACTGTTATTTCAGCAGGCTGCGCCTGCAACGACCGGAACTCAATCTCGTCCGCCTGGCCGATGGCACGACCAACGTGGCGCGGCTGTGGCCCGCGTCGCCGCCGGAAAAGAGCGCCGGCGCCGCCCGGAGGAAAGGCGCGGCGAAGAGCGGGACAGGCGGCGCCGGAGAGAAAAACAAGCCGCGGATCAACTTCCTGCTCTCTTCGGCGCGCATCCGCGATGGGCTGATCCGCTACAGCGATCATGCCGTGGCGGGCGGTTTCAGCACCCGGCTGGAAGGGATCGATCTCGATATGCGCGACCTCGCCATGAACGGCAGCGTGCCCGCCGAGATACGGCTCGATTATGTGAGCGCGGCGGGGGAAAAATTCAGCCATCAGGATCGCTTGCGCCTGGAGCCTTTCGAGTATGACGGAAATGTGGTGGTGAACGGTTTCCAGGCGGGTCTCTACAAGCGGTATTACAGCGCTTTCCTGCCCGGCGGCGAGATTCGCCATGGCCGCGTCGATGGCGTGTTCCGTTTCCGGGTCGCGGCGGCGGGGGAGGATGCGGAGGGGATGGCGCTGCTCGGGGCCGGTGTCGAAAAGCTCGTCCTGTCGGATTTCGCCCTCGCCCTCGCGGGGCGCAAGGGGGAATTGCTCAAGCTTGGCAGTCTTGCCGTGACGAGCGCTGAAATTCTGCCCGCCGCGCGCGAATTCCGGATCGAGGAAGCGCGCGCGCACGGCGCGGCGCTGACCGTGCTCCGCTTGCCGGGAGGGCGGTACGATTTCATGGCCCTGTTTGGCCCGCCGTCCGCCAGGGCCGCGCCGCCATGGACGTTCCAGCTTGGCAAGGCCGCCGTGGAAGGCGGTTCGCTGCGCTTCGAGGATCGCGCCGGGGGCGGGGCGGTGGCGATGCGGGCCGATGATATCGAACTCGAAGTGAGCAATCTGTCGACGGCCAGGGGGGCAAAGGAGGCCAGCCTCGTCCTGCGCGGGCGCGTCGACGGCGATGGGCGGGTCGAGGTCAGGGGGCGCGCCGCCCCCGCGCCCTTGCGGGCCGATCTGGAAATAGATGTGCAGGCTTTCGCCCTGCCGGTCTTGCAGCCTTACGCGCGGCAGTGGGGACAGTTCGATCTCCGGGACGGCAGGCTGTCGGCCAGGGGGCGGCTGACGCTGCGCCAGCGGCGCGAGGGGCTGTCCGGCGTTTTGCTTGGCGATGCGGCGATCAATGGTTTTGCCGCGATCGACCGCCGCGACGGCACGGAGCTTGTGCGCTGGCGGGAGGTCGCCGCCAGGCGGGCCCGGGCCGATCTGGCGCCGTTTGCGCTTTCCATCGACGAGATTGCTGTCGATGGCCTGCGCTCCCGCCTGATTCTCGATCAGGATGGACGGCTCAACCTGCGCGAAATCCAGCGTTCGCCGCAGGAACAGGCCAGCGCGGCGCGGGAGGACGCGCCCGCCGCCGGGAGCGATGGCGATGTCCTCGCCGCCCCGCCCCCCTCGTTCCGGGTGGGGCGCGTCAGTGTCAAGGGGAGCAGCATCGCGTTCAGCGACCGTTTCATTCGCCCGAACTACAACGCCGCGCTGGAAAACCTCTCCGGCGAATTTTCCGGCCTGTCCACGAATGCGGACGCGCTGGTCAAACTCGACCTGAAGGGCAGGGCGGGGCAATCCGCGCCGTTGATGATCAAGGGCGAATTCAGCCCTTTCCGGCAGGATCGCCATCTCGACATCGAGGCCACGGTCAAGGATTTCGAGCTGACCGGCCTTTCCGGCTATTCCGGACGCTATATCGGCCATGGCATCGACCGGGGCAAACTTTCCGCCACGCTCAATTACCGCATCGAAGACCGCAAGCTGTCGGCGGAGAACCATCTCTTTCTCGACCAACTCGTGTTTGGCGATGCGGTCGATAGCCCGGAGGCGACGACCCTGCCGGTACGGTTGGCGGTGTCGCTGCTCAGGAACGCGCGTGGCGAGATCGACATCAATTTGCCGGTGAGCGGCACGCTCGACGACCCCCAGTTCAGCGTTTTCGGTCTGGTGCTGCGGGCCTTCGCCGGACTCATCGGCAAGGCCGTGACCGCGCCGTTCGCCTTGCTGGGACGGGAAGAATTGTCGTGGGTGGATTTCGATCCCGGCGACGCCCGCATCGGCGCGGCGCAGGAAGAAAAACTGCGCGCCCTCGCCCGGACGCTGGCCGAGCGCCCGGAACTCCGCCTCGATGTTACCGGTGCCGCCCGCGCGGCGCGCGATGCGGACGGCCTGCGCCGCGGCAAGCTGCGCGCCCTGATCGAAGCCGAAAGGCGCAAGGCCGCCGCCGACAATGGCGCGGTTCCGGCGGAGGCGCCGGACAACGAGGAATATGCCGCTGCGCTCGCCAGGCTTTACAACGACTCCGGCGTCGAGAAGCCGCGCAATTTCCTCGGCTTCATCAAGGATCTGCCGGTCGGGGAAATGGAAACGCGGCTGCTGGCGAGCATCACCGTCGACGAGGACGATATCGCCGCGCTGGCCCGCCGCCGCGAAGCCGCCGTGCAGCGCTGGTTGAGCGGCGAGGGCGCGATCGCGCCCGAACGCATTTTCCTGCGCGCCGCAAGCGGGCATCCGCCACAGGAAAGCGCGAGCGAAAGCGAAGGCGGCGGCGCCGATGGCGTGCGCTTTTTCCTGCGCTGAGCCGGGCATGATGTCCAACGATTCGAGCGCGCCGCCCAGCCAGCCGCCGCCGGGGGTTGCGCCGGGCATGATGTCCGACGACGAGTTCATGCGTGAGGCGCTGGCGCAGGCGCGGGAAGCCGGCGCGATGGGCGAAGTGCCGGTGGGGGCCGTCGTGGTGCGCGGCGGCGAGATTGTCGGGCGGGGGTTCAACCAGCCGGTCTCGGCGCGCGACCCCACGGCGCACGCCGAGATCGTGGCGCTGCGCGACGCGGCGCGCCATCTGGGCAACTACCGCCTGCCCGGCTGCGAGCTTTACGTCACCCTCGAACCCTGCGCCATGTGTACCGGCGCGATCTTTCACGCCCGCATCGCCCGCGTCATTTTCGGCGCGCGCGATCCCAAGACCGGCGCGGCGGGCAGCGTGCTCGATCTCTACGCCGAGCCGCGCCTCAACCACCACGCGGCCCTTGCCGGCGGCGTGCTGGCCAGCGAATGCGGCGCGCTGCTGTCATCCTTTTTCGCCGCGCGTCGCGCGCGCGGCAATCAGATTTGATTGGCGTCGCCTCGATTGAATCAGCGGCGCTCTCGCGCCGGATGGAACGAACTGGATTGCCACGGGCCTGCGGCCCTCGCAATGACGAGGTGGGGGCGGCTTTCGCAATGACGAGGGGAGCGAGTTCTTGCGATGGACACTTCCCTCCACCGCTTGGCGGGCGAGAGGGTGCCCGAAGGGCGGGAGAGGGCTTCGTACCATCCGGCGCGTAGCGCCGCTGATTAAAAAGGGGATGAAGGAAGGGAATGCTTGTCCACGCCCCACCGCAAAGAAAACAGCGTCGATTCGCTCCGTATGGAACGAAACCCTCTCCCGCCCTCCGGCCACCCTCTCCCGCAAGCGGGAGAGGGAAGGACAAGCGGCTCTCCCGCAAGCGGGGGAAGGGAGGGCAAGCGGCTCTCTCGCAAGCGGGGGAAGGGAATCCATCGCAAGAATCCGGCGTGGCAAAGGCCGCCCTCCGCGCGTAAGAGTGGATGGTGATCCACCCGGAACCAGACACACATATTCCGGCGGGAAGGGAATATTTTTTGAATGGACTGGCGGGAATGCTGTTGCGCGGGCGCTGGTGATTTGCCGGCCGGGCCGGTTTCGCATTCGCGCGCGCTTCCCGGCCCGCCGCCCGCTGGAGGGGGACGCTCGCGCCGCCTGGCCGCGAAAAGATGTTTTGCCGTGGCGGCGTCATGCCGGTTCTTCCACCAGCTTTTCGAGCAATGCGTGGAGCGCGTCGAAGTCGGGCGCGCCCAGGTATTTGTGCACGATATGGCCCCGGCGGTCGATGAGGAATGTCGTCGGCGTCAGGCGCACGCCCTCGAAGCCGCGCGCGACCGCGCCGTCGGCGTCGAGCGCGACCCGGAAGGGCAGGGCGTTCCGTTCGGCGTAGGCTCGCACTTGGTCTTCCGGATCGTAGTCCATCGCCACGGCGACGGTCTCCAGCCCGCGCGCGGCGAATTTTTTGTGGGTCTCGATGAGCATCGGCATTTCCGCGATGCAGGTCGTGCAAGTCGTGGCCCAGAAATTGATCAGCACGACTTTGCCGCGCAAGGCGGCGGTGTCGATGCGCTCGCCCTGCAAGGTGGTGAGCGTGACGCCGGGGGCGAGGGGTTTGTCGGTATAGACGAAGAGGCCGGCGGCGATGAGCGCGGCGGCGGCCAGCACGGCAAGGATGCGGAGTTTCATGGAATGTCTGCCGGATGGGGGGCTGCGCCCCAAGGGTTCCCGATTCTGCGGGCTTTTTTTGTTTCTGTCACTTGCGTTTCGCCTCCGCCCGCGCTTGTCCGGCATTCGCGCCGTCATGGCGCGGGCGCGTTGGAACTTGCCTTTCCGCCGGGAAAGTCATATCGTTCTCTTGGCTTTTTCCTTGGAGATTTTCATGAAAGAACTGTTGACGTTCGAGACGATGATTACCCCGAAGATCATCACGGTCATCTATTACATCGCCTTGCTGATCGTATTGATTGCGGGCGTCGGCGCGATTTTTACCGAGGGTTCCTTCTTGATGGGCATATTCAAGGGGGTGTTTATCATTATCCTTGGCGGTCTGGGGGTGCGCGTCTATTGCGAGCTTTGTATCGTCTTTTTCAAGATGAATGAGTCCCTGGCGGAATTGCGCAAGAAATAGATCGCCGTCCCGTCCGGGCGGCGGCGTCCGGGGCGTTCAGCCGCCGCCGCATACCGGGCAGGCGGGGTCGCGGTCGAAGGAGATGGCGCGGAAGGTCTGGGTCAGGGCGTCGATCGACAGTAGCCGTCCGCTGAGGGACGCGCCGATGCCGGCGAGGATTTTGAGGGCTTCCGCCGCTTGCAGGCTGCCGACGATGCCGGTGAGCGGCGCGAAGACGCCGGTGACGGCGCAGCGTTCGTCTTCCGCGTATTGGCCGTCCGGGAACAGGCAGTGGTAGCAGGGGGCGGCGCGGGAGAGGTCGAAGACGCTCACTTGTCCGCTGAAGCGCGTCGCCGCGCCGGAGACGAGCGGCTTTTTCTTGCGCACGCAGGCGCGGTTGATGGCATAGCGCGTGGCGAAGTTGTCGGAGCAGTCGAGCACGACGTCGGCCGCCTCGACGCGGGTTTCCAGCGCTTCGCCCTCCAGGCGCTCGGGGACGGGGATGATGCGGACGCCGGTGTTGAAGGCGGCCAGCGCCGCCGCGCCGGAGGCGGCTTTGGTCTGTCCGAGGCGCGCTTCCGTGTGCAGGATCTGGCGTTGCAGATTGCTGGCGTCGACAATGTCGCCGTCGGCCAGGGTCAGGACGCCCACGCCCGCGCCGGCCAGGTACAGGGCGGCGGGCGAACCCAGGCCGCCGGCGCCGACGATGAGGGCGTGGCCGCGCAGCAGGCGCGCCTGTCCTTCGACGCCCAGTTCGTCGAGGAGGATGTGGCGGCTGTAGCGGAGTAGTTGGGCATCGTCCAATTTCGAGCGGCGCGCCAAGGTTGCCAAGGTTTGCGGGAAATGAGCGACCGATTATACAAGTGCGCGCGGGTTTCGCGCCGGATGGCTTGGCGGCGCGCGCGGCGGCGATCTAATATCACTTTCGCCGAGTCCGGAGGAGATCGAGATGCCTGTAACGCCTGTGTTCCCCAGTACGCGCATGCGCCGCATGCGCCGCGATGATTTTTCCCGCCGCTTGATGCGCGAGCATGCGCTCAGCGTCGATGATCTGATTTATCCCGTTTTCGTGCAGGAGGGACAGGGTGCCGCGACGCCGGTGCCGTCGATGCCCGATGTGCGGCGCTTGTCCATCGACCAGTTGCTGGCGCTCGCCGAAGAGGCGCTCAGGCTCGGCGTGCCGGCGCTGGCGTTGTTTCCGGTGATCGGGGATGCCGGCAAGAGCGATGGCGCGGAGGAAGCCTGGAATCCGGATGGTCTCGTGCCGCGCGCCATCGCCGCGCTCAAGACGCGCTTTCCGGCGCTCGGCGTCATCACCGATGTGGCGCTCGATCCTTATACCCGCCACGGCCAGGATGGTCTCATCGACCCGGACGATCCGGAAGGCTATGTGATGAACGACGAGACTCTCGCCGCCCTCGCCAAGCAGGCGGTGTGCCATGCCCGCGCCGGGGCCGACGTGGTCGCGCCCTCCGATATGATGGACGGGCGGGTCGCCAGGATTCGCGCCGAACTCGACCGCGATCGCCACATCCATACCCGTATCCTCGCCTATTCGGCCAAATATGCGTCGAACTACTACGGCCCGTTCCGCGACGCCGTGGGTTCGGCGGCCAGTCTGGGCAAGGGCAACAAGTACACGTATCAGATGGACCCGGCCAACAGCGACGAGGCGATCCGCGAAGTGGCGCTCGATATCGCCGAAGGCGCGGATATGTTCATGGTCAAGCCCGGTCTGCCCTATCTGGACATCGTGCGCCGGGTCAAGACCGAGTTGGGCGTGCCCACTTACGCTTACCAGGTCAGCGGCGAATACGCGATGCTCAAGGCCGCGGCGCAACAGGGCTGGCTCGATGAACGGGCCTGCGCGCTGGAGGCGCTGCTGGCGTTCAAGCGCGCCGGAGCGGACGGCGTGCTCACGTATTACGCCCTCGACGCCGCGCGCTGGTTGAAGGAATGGCACTGACGCGGGCTTTGTTGCAAACGCGTGTCGGTCATGCACAAAATCCGTGAGGAAATCTGTGGATAGTTCGCGCATTGCCTTGCGGCGCATGGATCGCAGGCGGGAGATCGAATCTTGGGCATCATGACAAAGAAGGGGAGGAGGGCGCGGGACGCCTGTCCGCGCCTCGCCGCAAAGAAATCAGCGGCGCTGCGCGCCGGATAGAACGAACTGGATTGCCACGTCGATTCGCGCCTCGCAATGACGAGTTCTTGCGATGAACTCCCCTCCTTCGCTGGGGGGGTACTTGCCGGAAGAGAGCGTTTTTCCTTTCCCGTTGAAGCGCTACTTCATTCGCCAGAGCTGCCGCCCGTGGGCGCGATGAGAAGATAAAGGCCGCCTGTGTCACTCAACTTGCGGGGTTTGTCGGTAAGCCGGGCGGTACGGATCGCGGTATCGGTCAAGGCGGGCATGGGGGCATCTCCTTTGGGG
>JAIRLA010000202.1 GCA_031259795.1 Azoarcus sp. | reverse complement strand
CCCTGTCAAGCGACCGCCATTTCTTTTTCTTCTTCCTCTTCCCGGATGCGGTCGAGCCACATGCCCAGTCCCTGGGCGTTGATGCCGAGGCCGGTTCGCAGCAGGTCGAGCGAGTCTTCCTCATCGAGCGCCCAGCGCTGGCGCGCGCATTCTTCGCGCACGAGTTGTTCGAGACCGGCGAGGATTTCGACGTGACGCACGACGCCATCGCCGCGCGCCACGCGCGCTATCGCCACTTGGGCGTGGATCAGGCGAAACAGGTCGGCGGCCAGGCGTTCGATGCCCGTCACCCTGCCGTAACGGGAAAGGTACATCGCTTCCGGTTCGTGGGCGAGCATGCGGTCGATGGCGCCGATCATGTCGTCGGGATCGAATCGCTCGGGCGAGATCGCCGGGAATACGAAGGCGCGCCCGCCGACATCGAGTTCACGGTACGACACGCCGAAAGCGTCGCCAGTGAAGAACGCGCGCGCGCGTTCATCCCACACAACGATGTGATGAGGGGCGTGGCCGGGCGCATCGAGCACGCGCAGCGTCCGCTCGCCCAAGGGCAATTCCATGCCGTCGCGGGAAGGAATGATGCGGCGCTCGTCAACCGGCGTCAGCCGGCCATACAATCGGAAAGTCTGCTCCGCGCCGTAAAGGGAAACGGCTTCCTCCCACAGCCGGGCCGGATTCGCCATGTGGCGCGCGCCGCGCGGATGGATGACCAGCCGGGCGTCGGGCAGGGCGCACATCAGGCTGCCCGCGCCGCCAGCGTGATCGAGGTGCAAATGGGTGAGAATCACCCAGTCGACCATGTCGGGCCGGATGCCCATGCGGGCAAGAACGGTGAGAATATGCGGTACCGAGGCGTTGTTGGCGGTGTCGATCACCGCTACGCGGCCATGGTCGACGACGAGATGAACCGCGGACCGCCCGGGCCGCCCGCCAAAGCCCGAATCGACCGTATGAATACCATCAGGATGGCAGATGATGTTCGACATGCCGTCCCCCTCCCTCCCGCTTTATTCTTGCGCGATTATACCCATGACAACCCGGCAAGGAATCGTGTCACAGGTCACGCCATGCCTTGTCATTACCTGTGAGAGCATCGAAATGGATTTCGATTTCAACCAAACGCCTGACCGGCGCGCCGTCCCCGGCGAGAAATGGGGCCGTTATAGCGGCCGTGATGTACTGCCGCTCTGGGTGGCCGACATGGATTTCGCCGCGCCGCCGCCGGTGCTGGAGGCGCTCGCCGCGCGTATCGCGCATGGCGTTTTCGGCTACGCCCACCCATGGCCAGCGCTCGTGGAGGCGGTCGTGCACAGCCTTGCCCGCGATCACGGCTGGGCGATAGACCCCGGCTGGCTGGTATGGCTGCCCGGCGTCGTCAGCGCTTTCAATCTTGCGTGCCGCGCGGTCGGCGCGGAAGGCGACGAGGTGTTTACCGCTACGCCGATCTACCCGCCTTTCCTGGCCGCGCCGGGCAACAACGGACGCCGTCTCGCGCCAGCGCCGCTGATCCGCGCGGACGGGCATTGGCAATGGGATCGCGCCGCGACCAAGGCGGCCATCGGCCCGCGCACCCGGCTGTTCATGCTGTGCAATCCCCACAACCCGGTGGGCCGGGTCTTCGACCGGGACGAGCTGCTCTGGATCGCCGCGCTCGCCGAAGAGCGCGACCTGGTGATTTGCAGCGATGAAATCCACTGCGGACTGGTGCTCGATCCGGACAAGGCGCATCGTCCGATCGCTTCGCTCGCCCCGGAGATCGCGCGCCGCACGATCACTTTGCTGGCCCCGTCCAAGACCTGGAACATCCCGGCGCTTTACTGCGCCATCGCCATCATCCCGGACGCGGCCCTGCGGGCGCGCTTCCGTCACGTCGCGCGCGGTATCGTGCCCGAAATCAACGTGCTCGGCCTGGTCGCCGCCGAAGCCGCGTACCGCGACGGCGAACCGTGGCGGCGCGCGCTCATTGCCCACCTGCGCGGCAACCGCGACCGGGTCGCGGAAGCGGTGGCGGCCATGCCGGGACTGTCGATGAGCGCGCCGGAGGCGACCTATCTCGCCTGGATCGACTGCCGCGCCGCCGGCCTCGAAGACCCGGCGGCGTTCTTCGAGGCCGCCGGCGTCGGCCTCTCGGACGGTCGCGCCTTCGGCCTGCCCGGCTTCGTGCGTCTCAACTTCGGCTGCGCGCGCTCGACGCTGGACGAAGCGCTGGCGCGCATGGCGTCAGGAATCAGGAGCATGGATTGCCACGGCGCGTAGCGCCGCCGGATGACCATCCCTCAATCACAGCCGCCTGCCGTTCTCTCTCCCGCTTGCGGGAGAAGGGAGTCCATTGGCAGAACTCGTCATTGCGAGGCGCGCATCGACGCGGCAATCCATGCGGCGGTTCAGGGCGGGCCTATTGGAATGGATTCCAAATCCGATCCCCGATCCCCGCCCTCTGATTCAAGGCTCCATGTCGTAATCGACGATCAGCGGCGCGTGATCCGAGAAGCGCTGCTCCTTGTATACAGCGGCCCGGTATGCGCGGGCGGCGATGCCGGGGGTGGCGATCTGGTAGTCGATGCGCCAGCCTACGTTTTTTGCCCGCGCCTGACCCCGGTTCGACCACCAGGTGTAGCCCTCTTCGCCCGCGTCGGGATAAAGGCGGCGGTAGACGTCGACCCAGCCAAGTTCGTTGAACACGCGGTCGAGCCAGGCGCGCTCTTCAGGCAGGAAGCCGGAGTTCTTCTGGTTGCTTTTCCAGTTCTTGAGGTCGATTTCACGGTGGGCGATGTTCCAGTCGCCGCAGATCACGATTTCGCGTCCGCTGGCGGCGAGTTCGGCGAGGCGGGGCAGGAAGCGTTCCATGAAGCTGAATTTGGCGGCCTGGCGTTCGGGAGAGCTGGAGCCCGAGGGCAGGTAGAGTGAGATGACCGTGAAGGCGTCGAACTCCAGCCGCAGGCAGCGTCCTTCGCTGTCGATGTCGGGCAGGCCCAATCCCGCGGTGATGCGCGAGGGCGGGCGGCGGCTGTAGATGCCCACGCCGCTGTAGCCTTTCTTGTCGGCATGGTGGAACCAACTTTCCAGTCCGGCGGGCTGGCGCATGGCGGGCGTGAGATCGGCGGCCTGCGCCTTGATTTCCTGTATGCAGGCGATGTCGGCGCCGGCGCTGGCGAGCCATGCGAGGAATCCTTTGCTGCTGGCCGAGCGGATACCGTTGAGATTTGCGGTGATGATGCGTACCATAGGGGACATTTTAGGGCGCGCTTTCGCTTGGCGGAATGGATGCGCGGCCGGGAACGGGGATTGGAGCGAGTTGTGGAGTTTAGCCGGGATTTCATCGCACTGGCTTGTCGCAGGGGCGCGTTGCGTTTCGGCTCTTTCGTGACCAAGGCGGGGCGTTCATCGCCGTATTTCTTCAATGCGGGTTTGTTCGATGATGGCGCGTCGTTCAATGCCTTGTGCGGGTTTTACGCAAGGACGATCCGCGCTTCCGGCGTGGCGTTCGACATGCTTTTCGGGCCAGCCTACAAGGGCATTCCCTTGGTCGCCGGGACGGCGATGCGCTTGGCGGAGAAAGGAATGAACGCGCCTTTCGCCTTCAACCGCAAGGAAGCGAAGGATCATGGCGAGGGCGGCATGCTGATCGGCGCGCCGCTCGGAGGGCGGGTGTTGATTGTCGACGATGTGATCTCGGCCGGTACTTCGGTGCGTGAATCGGTGGAAATCATCCGCGCCCATGGTGGTGTGCCGGCGGGGGTGGTGATCGCGCTCGACCGCATGGAACGGGGGCGAGGGGATGCCTCGGCGTTGCAGGAAGTAAACCAAGCCTATGGTATCCCGGTGCTGGCAGTGTCTTCGCTCGATGATTTGATTTCTTATCTGGACGGCGATCCGGAACTGGCGGTCAATCTTGCCGCGGTCCAGGCTTACCGGGAAATGTATGGAACCTGTGCGATTCTCTGATTTTTTCCTTTTGCTCTCCGCCCTGGCGTTGCCGCTGTCCGCGGCGGCGGCGCCGAACGGAGCGCCGACCGTGGTGCTCGGCTGCGTGATCGATGGCCGTTCGGTGTATGGCGACACCTTGCCGCCGGAATGTGTCGGCAAGGAGTGGTTCAAGAAGATCAATGGCGTGACGGTGTTTACAGCGAAGTTGCCGCCGAAGAAAGAGGAGATCGAACTCCGGGCCAAGATCGAACTCTGCAAGAAGAAGCATATGGCGGAAATAACCGCCAAGGAAAACTGGAGAATTGCCCTATACGAAAGGTATTCGTCCGTGAGCGACATTGATGCCCAGCGCAACAACGAAGTGGAAAGAATCGACGGTTTCATCGCCGATTTGCGCGCCCGCGAGCAGGATCTGATCGCGCGGCGCGCGCGTTACGATGACGACGTAAAGGCGCTGGAAGACAAGGGCAAGTCGATCACGCCGGGTCTCGCCACCGCCATCGGGTATGCCGACGTGGAACTGGCGAGGCAGCGCGCGGATATCGCGAAGCAGATAGAGGAGCGTGACAAGCGCAACAAATATTATGACGAAACTCGCCGCGCCTATCTCGAAGACACCGCTCCCATGGCGCCTGTTGATCTCGACAGCCTGTGTACCCGGGAGGTAACGCAATCCGCGCGCGGCGGCGGCGGCAATGCCAATGAATGACGCCGGCGCCGACGCCGCGCTGGAGGCGGCCGCCGTCGCGCTTTCCCGCGCCGCGCGGCCATTGTTCATCACGGGCGCGGGTATTTCAGCCGACTCTGGCCTGCCGACTTACCGCGGCATCGGCGGTCTTTACAATGACCGCCCGACGGAGGAAGGTTTTGCGATCGAGGACGCATTGTCCGGGCGCATGCTGGCATCGCGCCCGGAGATCACCTGGCGCTATATCGCCCAGATCGAGAGCAATTGCCGGGGGGCGGGCCCCAACGCCGCGCATCGCCTGATCGCGGCGCTCGAAGCCGAAAAGCCCGGCGCGTGGGTGCTCACCCAGAATATCGACAGCCTGCACGGCAAGGCCGGCTCGAAAAACCTGATCGAAATCCACGGTTCGCTGCATCGCCTGCTTTGCCCCGCGTGCGGTCATCGGCGCGAAGTCGCCGATTACGCCGGGCTTGCGCTGCCGCCGCCATGCCCCGGATGTGACCGCCCGTTGCGCCCCGACGTGGTGCTTTTCGGCGAAATGCTGCCGCAGCCCGCCCTGGCCCAACTCGCGCGGGTCATGGAAGAAGGCCCCGATGTGGTCGTGTCGATCGGCACCACCAGCGTTTTCCCCTACATTGCCCATCCAATATGGTGGGCGCGCCAGAACGGTGTCGTCGCGGTGGAAATCAACCCCGGCGACACCGAAGTGAGCGCCATCGTTTCCCATCGCCTGAAGATGGGCGCGGCACAGGCGTTGACAGCGTTGTGGGCGCGGCTGCATCCGCAGCGGGCACAGCGGCATTGACCGGAGCCGTTTATCGAGATGGATGCTTTTCTCGTTCCGGCGGGAGCGGTCGCCCTCGCTGAAATCGGGGACAAAACCCAGCTGCTGGCCTTCATGCTGGCGGCGCGCTTCAAGAAGCCGACGCCGATCATCCTCGGCATCGTATGCGCCACGCTGGTCAACCATGGTCTGGCGGGAGCGCTCGGCGCGCTGGCGGCCAGCGCCATCGACCCGGGATTCCTGCGCTGGGCGCTGGGATTGTCCTTCATCGCCATGGCGGCATGGGTGCTCGCGCCCGACAAGCTCGACGAGGCGGAAACCGGCGCCGTCACGCGCTACGGCGTATTCGCCACGACTTTCGTCAGTTTCTTCCTCGCCGAAATGGGCGACAAGACCCAGCTCGCCACCGTGGCCATGGCGGTGCATTACAGCGCCCCCTTGCTGGTCGTACTCGGCACCACGCTGGGCATGCTGATCGCCGACGTGCCGGCGGTGATCGCCGGCGACAGACTGGGCAAGAAATTGCCGGTAAGGGCGATCCATATCGTGGCCGCGGCGGTTTTCGCTGTCCTGGGCGTGGCGACGTTGCTGGGCGCGGGCAAGGATGCCGGGTTGTGAGCCGTGCGGATCTGTCTTTGCGCGCTGTCCGGTTCCTTTATGTAGAGATAAGAGTTATATTGGACGTGCCATAATTCATATTCACGGTTGAACCCGCGCGCGGGTTTCGGCGTTTACAAAACAAAGGGAGGCTTTGTCCGATGAAGACCGGCAGATTCGCGTTCGTAACCGTTATCGCCTTTTTCGGGCTGCTCGGACTGGTTTCCCTGAGCGGCTGTGATAGCTACAGGATGTTCTACGAACCGTCGCACGCGACGGGGCCGCACACGCCGCGCGATTTCGGCTGGCCATTCCAGGATGTCCATTTCACCAGCGGCGACGGTACGCGCCTGCATGGCTGGTTCATTCCCGCCATGCCCCGGACGCGCGGCGTGGTGCTGTATGTTCCGGGCAAGTCGGGCAGCATCGGTCACAATCTCGCGCATGTGCATTGGCTGCTGCGCAAGCACTACGCCGTGTTCATGTTCGATTATCGCGGTTATGGCGCCTCCGGCGACGGCAAACCCGATCCGCGATCCCTGATGGAAGATACCCGGGCCGCCATCGCCTACCTGAAGAGTACGCGCCCGGAAGCCGGCGCCTCCCGCCTGCTCATCCTCGCGCAAGGCGTCGGCGGCGGCAATGCGCTTGCCGCGCTGGCGGAAGAAGGCGTGGAAGGCGTGGCCGGCATCGTGCTGGATTCGACCTTCTATTCCTACCGGACGCTCGCCGCCGAAAAATACCCGAGCAGCGACATCGGCGCCGCCGACGATTACAGCGCCAACCTCTCCATCGGCAAGCTCGCTCCGGTTCCCCTGTTGCTCCTGCACGGCGACAAGGACAAGGCGATTCCGCCCACGCACTCGCAAAAGCTTTTCGAAGTCGCCGGCGAGCCGAAAGAACTCGTCATCGTGCCGCGGGCCGGACACCTCGAAGCGCTGCGCCGGCCCGAAATCCGCAATAAGGTGGTGGAATTCTTCGATGCCTGTATCGCGGGGAAATTGCGGCCCTGAATGCCGGGGAAGCCATTCGTGAAAGCCGGAAAATCCATGCTCCGGGTCGCTGTCGCCTTTTTCGGTATTCTTGTCTTGGTGACGGGGGGATTGCTGGCATGCAATGCCCAGCGCCTGTTTTATTGGCCGGTACCCGGAAGCGGGCAGCGGACGCCTGAAAACGCGGCGGGACTGTCATTCGAGGAAGTCTATTTCACCAGCAAGGATGGCACGCGCCTGCACGGCTGGTTCATTCCGGCGGTCGGCGAAACCCGGGGCGTGGTGCTGCACGTACACGGCAACGGCGGGCATGTGAGCTTCAATCTCGATCCCGTGCTCTGGCTGCCCGCGGAGCATTACGCCGTATTCATGTTCGACTATCGCGGCTATGGCCTGTCCGGCAACGAAACGCCCAATCCCCAGGCCCTGATGGAAGACACGCGGGCGGCCATCGCCTACCTGAAAAACCGTCAGGACGTCGACGCCTCCCGCCTGCTGATCTTCGCGCAAAGCCTCGGCGGCAACAACGCCATCGCCGCCCTCGCGCACGGCGGCTTCGATGGCATCGCCGGCGTCGTGCTGGATTCGACGTTCTATTCCTATAAAACCATCGCCAACGACAGATTCCCCGGCGGAGGAATCCTGGTGAGCGACGATTACAGCGCCAACCGTTTCATCCAGCGTTTAGCGCCCATCCCCTTGCTGCTCCTGCACGGCGACAAGGACGAAATCGTTCCGGTCGAACACTCGCGGAAACTCTTCGAGGCCGCGGGGGAGCCGAAACAACTCA
Organism: Azoarcus sp.; assembly: GCA_031259795.1. Taxonomy (GTDB): domain Bacteria; phylum Pseudomonadota; class Gammaproteobacteria; order Burkholderiales; family Rhodocyclaceae; genus WRNU01. The sequence continues at coordinate 664 of JAIRLA010000202.1, read as the reverse complement.
TCATCATCCCCGGAGCCGTACATCTGGAGGCGCTATTCCGCCCGGAAATACGGGGGAAAATGCTGGAATTCTTCGATGCCTGCCTGGCGGGATGAATGCAGGCTCCGTCATGATTCCTTGCGGCGGGGCGTGGACAGGCGTCCCGTTCCTTCCTCCCTTTTTTATCTTGTTCCAGTGTCATCACTCCCTCGCTTTCCAGACCATTTTCCCTTCCTCCGGGAAACATGGCGCAAGAATAACTATTGGGGGTGATATGGTCGCGCACTTGGGGACTGTCGCGTTCCGCCTGATACTCGTTCGCCGGGAGAAGCTTCCCGAGACGTTCATGGCGATGTTGAATTTTGCTTGTAGCATTATTACTTGGGGGGCGACACCCCTAATGGAATAGGTTATAAGCATGCTCATGACTTGTCCGCCCCGGCCATGGTCGTGCATGGAACCACGAGCCGTAACGCTTTCCCGGCATGCTACGCCTGTCATGACTTTTGCCGCAACGCAGCGGGAAGATGATCGTCGCGGGCGAATCGTTTCCGCGACGACGCGGCGATTCCGGAGCGCCGCTGAGCGGGCCTGATCCCCGATCTACGCCTGTTGCCTCATCAGCCTCGCCTTTTCCCGATCCCAGTCGCGCTTTTTCTCGTCCTCGCGCTTGTCGTAGAGTTTC
>JAIRLA010000187.1 GCA_031259795.1 Azoarcus sp. | reverse complement strand
TGCCTGCCGATTGTGACAGGCAAAATATCAAAACGATGTCAATTGCCGATACTACTTTTGCGTCTTGGCTATTTTTACCACTGCCCAATATTGACGTTGTGACCTTTGCCACGACAAGGGCATTTAATGCAAATGGAGTGTAAAATCCGGCGCACCGCGCCTACCGCGCGCCCCGCGCTATTTTTCCCGGTGTGGAAAATGGCGCGCCCGCACGCGGGAAAAATGCACGGCGGAGAAAACGCCGCGAAAAAGCAGGGGGACAAACCTTTGCGGAAGAGGCGCGGCGGGTATATTTTCGCGCGGCATGAGGAAAGCCGCGCTGAAAAGGGAGAAGAAGAAACGGGACGCCCGTCCACGCCCCGCCGCAAAAAACAGCGTCGCTGCGTTCCGCATGAAACGAAGCCTTCTCCCGGCCTTCGGCCACTCTCTCGCCCGCCTGTACGCCCGCCAAGCGGTGAAGGGGAGTCCATCGGACGGGGGGAGTCCATCGGAAGAACTCGTCATCGCGAGGAGCGCATCGACGCGGCAATCCATGCGGCGGTTCAAGGCGGGCCTATTGGAATAGGCTCATGTTCCGCATCCAGACAATCAAGCACGGCGAATGCTTCCGGGATGTTCGCCGACGCGGCGGCGGCTTTGAGGCGGGTTTCGGCGGAAGCGGCGGATACATGATTTTCGAGTGCGAGAGCCTTGGGCAATCCGCTGGCTACAACCTTCTGGTCGAGTGTACTGACGTGGAGAATGTCACGTCACATGAAAGGTATGGCTGAATTTTTCCTGGTATATACATACACTGTTAACGTTATTACGCGTCGAGGAGGGTGCGCAGCATGCCGAGGAAGCAAAAGCCCGGGGGGGCATTAAAGTCCCCGTTGCTCCATGAGGAACGTCAGCGCGTCGATCTCGGCGGATGGAGAAGAAGGAGCCTGCGCCCGGCGTTCTTCGTAACTGTCGATCAATGCCGCGAGCGCGCCCAGTTCGTCGCTTTCCAGCGTGTCTGGCGCGGCTTCCCACAGTTCATCCGCGCGAGCCACGGCGGCGGCATAGTCTGTTTCGGTGCGGAGAGGTTTCATTTTCATTGTGAGCCTTCCTGGTGGATAGGGAGATGTGGCGCCGCAAAAGCGCGAAAGCTTATTTTATGAAATTTGTTGAATAGATATCCTGTGACAAATTCTCGCATTGTCTTTGGTTCGTATGATTTGTTTCAAGATGTTTCATATCGCTTCAATGAATTGCTTGAATTTGCAACGAAATGTAAATATGCGGCAAAAAGGCATCGTCAGGGCTTGACATATAATATGGAATGTGTGAATTTAATCACCGCTGTTATGTGGATAAAGCCGGTGTATTTGCTAGAATGTATTGACCGTGCTATTCTTTAGAAGGAAAAAGTCACGCTGACGACATTCAAAATAGCTGTGCTTTTACACAAAAGCTCAGGGTAATGGTATTGTCGAACAGTGTTAAGAACACTGTTCGACAAGCGCTGTGGCGAATGTGGCCGAACGGAGTGTCTTGAGACGATCGGCCCGCAAAAAAGCTACACGTCATCAATGTCGTGGGAATATACTGCGACTTGCAGCAGTATGGGTGTGAGTGAACATGCGGCTTTTGCGAATAGCGGTGGCGCTCGCCGCATGATAAACAGAGTGCTACCAACAGAAGGGGGGTATCAAGCCATGCCGGAAACGGTAAAAACAAACCGAAAGGGACGTCCGCCTTACGTGAGACCTGTCAAGCAGATGGTCTCGTTGCGTATGGATATCGACGTATTGGAAGGACTACGGGCCACGGGGAAAGGCTGGCAGACGCGCGTCAATGCCGCCATGCGTGAATGGCTGCAAAACCAGCCTCCAACGCCATCATCATAAGCAATGCCCGTTGGGGAGCGCCGCCGAGGCGCTCCCGGCGCTCTCCGGCGGCGTAGCCGCCGGAGAGTGTTTTCATTCGTATCCTCGACGTTCTCGATCCGCTGACGATTCCAGCCAGTGGCGGGCGAGTTCGACCATACGATTGGCGAAGCCCCATTCGTTGTCGAACCAGACGAAAAGATTGATCGCCCGCGGCCCGCAGGCGCGGGTCTGGCCGCCGTCGACAATGGCGGAATGAGGATCGTGATTGAAGTCGATCGAGGCGTGGGGCGCATCCGACCAATCGACAAGCCCGGCGTACTGGCCGCGAGCGGCTTCGCGCAGCAGATCGTTGATATGCGCGGCGCTGGCTTCGCGCGCGAGGGTCAGCACCATGTCGATGGCTGAAACATTATGCGTCGGCACGCGAATCGCCTTGGCCTCCACCCGGCCCGTGAGTTCGGGCAGCAGGCGTTCGACGCCGCGCGCGAGTCCCGTCGCCACCGGAATGATCGACCGCATCGCCGAGCGCGTGCGGGCGAGTTCGCGGTGATGGTAGCCATCGATCAACGGCTGGTCGTTCATCGCTGAATGCAGGGTGGTGAGCAATGCCCGTTCGAGCCCGAATTCGCGTTGCAGCAAGGCGAGCACCGGGATGGCGGCGTTCGTCGTACAAGAAGCGGCGGAAACCAGGCGCGCGCGCACATCCAGCCCGGCGTGGGTGATGCCGTACACCACGGTGGCGTCGACGTCGCTGGCGTGCGCGCCGGGATTGGAGAGCAGAAGCCTTGGGCAGCCAGCGTCGATGAAGCGCTGTAGTTGCCCGCGTTCCGTGTAGCGCCCCGAGCACTCGACGACAAGATCGAGTCCGAGCGCGCGCCAGTCGACCTCCTCCGGCGTCTCGGCATGGAAGACGGCCACCGCCCGCCCATCGAGAATGAGCGCGTCTCCATCCGTGGCGACCTGCCCCGGGAAACGGCCATGGGTGGAATCGAAGCGGGTGAGATGGGCGATGCTGGCAAGATCGGCGGGTTCGTTGATTGCAACCACGGCGAGATGTCCGCCCAGCCCGCTTTCACGGATGGCGCGCACGAAGCAGCGCCCGATACGGCCATAGCCGTTGACGGCGATGCGGAAAGGAGGGGAGGGAAAGGACGGAGTCAAGGGTCTCTCTGGAAATCAAAAGCGGGAAAACGGGACGGCCTCTTCCGCGGAATGCGGCGGCGCGCGCGGGAAAACCGCCGGATCACGGCGACGCTCCCGTCTCGCCGGGCTTCTCGGTGCAATAGGCGATGGCGAGCGAACAGACCGCGAGCACGACATAAGCGCCGACGAGCGGGGTGACGCTGCCATTGAACATGTGCCCGATGGCAAGACCGATCAGCGCGCTGCCGACGGTGGAGACGAAACCGATCATCGACGAGGCGGTACCGGCGATATGGCCCATCGGTTCCATCGCCATGGTGTTGAGGTTGGCGGCAAGGATACCGAAAGTGAAGACGCTGGCGCCTTGCAGCAGCATGAATGTGAGCAGGCTTTCGTGGCTGGCGAGATCCAGCCCGAGGTGGAAAAGGTTGATGACGAGGATCGCCGCCAGCCCGGCAATGCTCATTCGCCGCATGCCGAAGCGATGCACGAGGCGTGAATTGACGAACGCCGCGAATCCATTGGTGACTGCGATGAGGGCGAAAAGCACGGTGAAGCTGCGTCCGGCGTCGAACACGTCGACGAAAATCTGTTGTGCCGAGGTAATGAACCCCATGTGCGCGCCGACGATGAAAGAAAGCGCCACGGTGTAGCCGATGCAACGGCGAGTGGTCACAGTCTGGCGATAGGCGGCGTAAACCGCGCGCGGGGCGAGCGGCTGGCGGCGCTCGCTGGGCAGGGTTTCCGGCAATTTCCTGATCGTCCAGACCAGCACCGCCGCGCCCGCCGCGACCAGCAGACCGAATACCCAATGCCAGCTTGGCGCCGCCAGCAGCACGACCTGCCCGAGCGAAGGCGCGAGCACGGGCACGGTCATGAAAACCATGATTGCCAGCGACATTGTTTTCGCCATCTGCGCGCCGGCGAAACAATCGCGGGTGATGGATATCGCCATGACTCTCGGCGCGCCCGCGCCGATGCCTTGCAACACTCGCGCCGCCAGCAAGGTGGCGAAGGTGTCGGCGAATGTCGACAGGATGCCGGCCAGGGTATAGAGGACGAGCCCGCCGATCAGTACGGGCCGCCGTCCGAAACGGTCGGCGAGCGGCCCATAGAAAAGCTGCGATACGCCGGTGCCGATCAAGAAGAACGCAATCACGGACTGCGCCTGATTGGGATCGGCGAGCTTGAAATCGGCATGGAGCAGCGGCAACGCGGGCAACATGATGTCGATCGACATTGCGTTGAGCGCCATGCAGGCGGCGATGAAGCCGACAAATTCGCCGAAAGCCATCGCCGGACGTTGATTGGTGCGCATGGGCTTGACCCGAACGAAAACGAAAAGCGCGAGCCTGGGGACTCGCGCTTTTTGTTCTGTTGGCTCCTCGACCTGGGCTCGAACCAGGGACCTGCGGATTAACAGTCCGTCGCTCTACCGACTGAGCTATCGAGGAACGAAGAAGGCGCATTATAGCGGAGCGCGCGCGCCAGTCAACGTCGACGCAACCGCGGGCGACACGCTGCGCGCCGGATGGAACGAACTGGATTGCCACGGCGCGTAGCGCCGCCGAATGACCATCCCTCAATCACAGCCGCTTACCGAGCTCTCTCCCGCTTGCGGGAGAGGGCGCCCCGTCAGGGGCGAGAGAGGGTTTCCTTTCATACGGAGCGCATCGACGCTGTTTTCTTTGCGGTGGGGAGTGGACAGCGGCCCCTTCCTTCGTCCCTCTTTCTACTTTCGATCGGGCCAGGCGAATGATCGGCGGGACGAGCAGCGCGCATGTCAGGGCGGGCGTCACGTCGGCGCTGCGGCCTTCCAGCCAGATCTGGATGATTTCCAGCGACAGTACCCACATTACGATGAAGATGCCGATGCCCTGGA
>JAIRLA010000068.1 GCA_031259795.1 Azoarcus sp. | reverse complement strand
CGCTGTTTTCTTTGCGGTGGGGCACGGACAGGCGTCCCGTTCCTTCCTCCCTCCCCCTTTTTATCCAGCGGCGCTGCGCGGCGGGTGGTTGGAAGCCCTCTCCCGCCCTACGGGCACCCTCCCCCGCAAGCGGGGGAGGGAAGTCCATCGGAAGAACTCGTCATTGCGAGGATCGACGCGCCCCCGTCCCGTCACTGGGAAAGCCTCCCCCCTCGTCATTGCGAGGAGCGCAGCGACGTGGCAATCCAGCGCGTTCCAACCGGCGCGCAGCGCCGCTGATTAAAAAGGAGGAAGAAGGAACGGAACGCCTGTCCACCTTCCACCTTCCACCGCCAAGAAAACAGAGTCGCTGCGCTCCGCAAGGAACGAACTGGATTGCCACGTCGCTGCGCTCCTCGCAATGACGTGGGGGGGGCGGCTTTCGCAATGACAAGCCTCGTCGGTGAACTTCCCTCCCCCGCTTGGCGGGCGAGAGGGTGGCCCGCAGGGCCGGGAGAGGGTTTCCAACCATACGGAGCGTAGCGACGCTGATTTCTTGGCGGCGGGGTGCGGACGGGCGTTCCGTTCCCTCCCCCCTTTTTAATCAGCGTCGCTGCGCTCCGTATGGAACGCACTGGATTGCCACGTCGCTGCGCTCCTCGCAATGACGAAGGGGGGAGGCCTTCGCAATCCTGAACGCCGGATTGGTAATCTTGCATTCAAGATTGGGAAGATTGAATGCAAGATTGGGAATCCGGCGTTCAATCTTGGCGGGATGGCGTTCAATCTTGGCGGGATTGCATTCAATCCTGGCAAGATTGCATTCAGGATCGGCGCGCGCCTTGGCAGGAATATCCGGAATATCGGCGATGCTGTCGTAGGGCACGGGAGGCTTCGTCGGGGGTATTTCCTTCGATCGGAGGGGTGTTGCCGTGCTCCACGAACCGGGCGGCGGATGGGGCGCCGTTGTTCACATCTGATCCTTGATGCCCGGTCCTTGGTACCTGTTGTCCCTGCGCCGCGCGCCGCCGCCGTCCGCGTAGGCGTGGTGGGCGAAGGTCATGTTGGCGAGGGCGCGGGCGACTTTGTCGTTGACTGAGTCTTTCGGTATGAGACCGCGGGCGTCGGCTTCTCCGGCGGGTACGCCGGTGAGGACGGTCATCGCTTCGTCTACCGTGCTTACGGGGTAGATGTGGAAGAGCCCGGCGCGCGCGGCGTCGACGACGTCTTCGCGCAGCATCAGGTGGCGCACGCTGGCGGCGGGGATGACCGCGCCGTGGCTGCCGTCGAGGCCGCGCGCGGCGCAGAGGTCGAAGAAGCCTTCGATCTTTTCGTTGACGCCGCCGATGACTTGTACTTCGCCAAATTGGTTGACCGAGCCGGTGACGGCCAGCCGTTGTTCGATGGGCAGGCGGGTGAGTGCGGAGAGGAGGGCGCACAGTTCGGCGAGCGAGGCGGAATCGCCTTCGACTTGGGCGTAGGATTGCTCGAAGACGAGGCTGGCCGACAGCGACAGCGGTTGGTGGCGGGCGTAGCGCGCGGCAAGGAAGGCGGACAGGATCATCACGCCTTTGGAGTGGATCGCGCCGCCGAGGTCGGATTCGCGTTCGATGTCGACGACGTCGCCGTCGCCCAGGCGCACGGTGGCGGAGATGCGCGCGGGGTAGCCGAAAAGTTCTCCGGCCAGTTCGACGACGACCAGGCCGTTGATTTGCCCGGCGCGCGCGCCTTGGGTGGCGATGAGGGTGGTGCCGTCGAGCATGGATTCGCGCACTTGTGCGGGGTAGCGGCCGACGCGGCGCGCGCGCGCGGCCAGCGCCGCTTCGATGGCGGCGCGGTCGATGTGGCGGGCGGCGGGGTTGTCCTGGCGCGCGTGCTGGTCGGCTTCGCGCATGAGGTCGGAGAGTTTGCGGGTGTGCAGGGTGAGACGGCCGGCGTCTTCGGCGATGCGCGCGCCTTCTTCCACCATGCGGCCCACGGCGGCGCGGTCGAGCGGCAGCAGGCCCGCCGCGCGCGCGAGCATCGCCAGCAGGCGGGCGTATTCGTGTTCGTTTTCCGGGGTGCGCGGCAGGTCGTCATCGAAGTCGGCGGCGATTTTGAAGAGTTCGGCGAATTCCGGGTCGCTTTCCATCAGGGTGTAGTAGATTTCGCGGTCGCCGATCATTACGACTTTGAGGGCGCAGGGTACCGGCTGGGGTTCCAGCGTGAGCGCGCCGCTCCAGCCTTGCGCTTCGGCGGGCGGTTCGATGCGGATTTCGCCGCTGCGCAGGGTGCGCTTGAGTCCTTCCCAGGCGTAGGGCTGGGTGAAGAGGCGCGCGGCGTCGACGACGAGGTAGCCGCCGTTGGCGCGGTGCAGCGCGCCGGAGCGGATGAGGTTGAAGTGGCTGACTTGTACGCCTTGTTGCATGACGTGTTCGATGCGGCCGATCAGGTTGCCGTAGCCGGGGTTGTTCTCGAAGATGACCGGCGCGCCGCTCGCCGTGGCGTGGTCGACGAGCAGTTTGACTTGGTAGCGCGGGAAACGCGCGTTTTCTTCGCCGTCGCCGTCTTCTTCTTCTTCGTCGAGGGCGATGCCGGAGACGGCGGTGTCGAGTACGTCTTTTTCTACTGCGGCGAAGAACGCCAGGACGTCGGGCAGGTCGGCGTAACGTGCGCGCGGTTCGCGCAGCAGGTGCGCGAGCGCGGGGGTGAGCGCTTCGCGCGCGGCTTTGCCCAGCGCTTCGCGCAGCGCCGCGCGCCAGCCGGGGAATTCGTCGAGTAGTGCGGCGAGCCGGTCGCTCCAGGCGTCGACGGCGGTTTCGATTTTTTCGCGTTCGGTTTCGGGCAGGGCGGCGAACGCTTCCGCGTCCAGCGCTTCGGGGCGCGGGGCGTCTTTCTTGGCGGGCATGAAGACGAAGCCTTCGGTCGTCTGTAGCAGCGCCAGCCGGTCGTTGGCGCATTGTTCGCCCATTTCGCGCAGGGCCGCGTCTTCGCGCGCTTTGTGGGCGTCCTGTAGGGCTTCGATGCGTTCGCTGTGCGGCGCGCTGCCGAGCGCGGCTTCGATCGCCGGTTTCAGTTCGCGGATGAACGCCTGCATGTCGGCGCGGAAGAGGGCGCCGCGTCCGGCGGGCAGCGTCAGGAGGCGCGGGTGGAGCGGTTCATCGAAATTGTGTACGTAACACAGGTCGGGCGGCACGGGTTTGTTGGCGGCGCGCTCGCGCAACATGCGGAAGGTCGTGGCGTGTTTGCCGCAGCCGGCTTCGCCGAGTACGAAGACATGGTAATCGCCGTGGCCGATGGCCAGCCCGAAGCGCAAGGCTTCCATTGCCCGTTCCTGGCCGAGATCGCCGGGGTGGTCTTCCAGCTCCGCGGTGGAGGCGAAGGTGAAGTGTCCGGTATCGCAACGCGCGCGCAGGCGCTCCGCCGGTAACGCGGCGGGAAAGGTGGGGGACGGCGCTTCGGCCATGAAATTGTTCTCCTTGTGCCGGGCGGAGCCGGTATGGCGGACAAAGCGGCTATCTATACCCTGAAGTCCCCGGTGCGGGCAAGCCGGGAAAACCCAACATCCGCTGTGACGCTCCGCACGGCGGCGGGGCGGCGGAATCCCGGAAAATCCCGCCGCGCCTGGGTTCGCGGCGCCGGAGGCGGGGGAGGGCGGTTGCTTGCCGCGACAGGCGCGGCGGTTTTCGCTCCTTGTTTCATGGTTCATGGCATGGGGCGGCGGCGGAAGGGGCGGGGAGGCCATCCCGTCCGGAAATTCCCGCCGCCGCGCATTTTTCTTTCCGCCCGCGCGGCCGCGACATTCGTCATGCGCGCCGGATTGTGTCCGGGAGTGCGCTAGAATCGCAAGGACGCATTTTCCTTGGTACGGAGGCGGGCGGGGCGGTTTTCCGGGTATCCGTCCGCCGCCGCTCATGTTTTCGACAATGCTTTCGCAATGTTTTCGATGTGGCGGGCGCCGATGCCGGCGTCCGCCGTCTCATGGCAAAGGATTACGATGACTCTGGATCAACTCCGCCTCGGCGATATCCGGCGCATGCGCGCCGAAGCCGACTGCCTGGCCGACGGGCCGACGGTCGAAGCGGCCATCGCCCGCATGGCCGCCGCCATCAATGTCCGTCTGGCCAAATCCGATCCGCTCGTTTTCGCGGTCATGAATGGCGGTCTCATTCTGAGCGGGCGGTTGCTGCCCCAGCTCGATTTTCCGCTCGAAGTCTCTTATCTCCATGCCACCCGTTATGGTCACGCCACTCAGGGCGACGACAAGATGGAATGGCGGGCGCATCCCAGCGAAGACGCGCGCGGGCGCACCGTGTTGGTCGTCGACGATGTGCTCGATGAGGGTCACACGTTGATCGCCATCACCGACCGCCTGCGCGCCCTCGGGGCAAACGAGGTTTTTTCCGCCGTGCTGGTCGATAAATTGCATCAACACAAGGCTCGTCCCGGTCTGCGCGCCGATTTCACCGGGCTGGAACTTCCCGATCGTTTCCTTTTCGGTTACGGCATGGATTATCGCGGTTACTGGCGCAACGCCAACGGTATCTATGCGGTCAAGGATCTGTAAATGCTGATTACCTTCAAGTCCAGCGCGGGCGCGGATGTCATCATGTTCGGCGAGGCCGCCCGGCAATTGCTCGCCGCGCTCGGCAAGGACCCGGACGAGAGCAAGGGCATCGTCACGACCGAACAGTTGCCCGGAGCCATCGCCCGCTTGCAGGCCGCCATCGAGGCCGAACGCGCGCGCCAGAACGCGAAAACGCCCGCCGAGCGCGAGACCGAGGAGGAAGACGAGCGCGAGGCCGGGCGCGGCGGCATGAGCGCGACCGTGAACTTCGCGCAACGCGCCTGGCCGCTGCTCGATCTGCTGCAACGGGCGCGGGCCGAGGATGCGCCGGTGACTTGGGGCGTCTGAAAGGAAGCGCACTTTTGATCCGCATCGACCATGCCTGCTTTCAAACCCTGACCAGCGGCGCGCGGGTCATCGAGGCCGATGCCCATGGCGACAAGGTGCTGCTGCTTCCCGACGGCAACTATCTCAAACTTTTCCGCCGCAAGCGCTTGCTTTCATCGGCGCTGTGGTCGCCCTACGCGCAGCGCTTCGCCGACAATTGCCGCGTGCTGGCCGCCCATCACATTCCTTGTCCCGAAGTCATCGCCCTCTACCGCATCACTTCGATCGCGCGCGACGCCGTGCACTATCGTCCCTTGCCCGGCCAGACGCTGCGCCGTCTGCTCCGGCAAGGCCTCGACGAGGCGGAAGCCGCGCGCCTGCGCCGCCAGCTCGGCGGTTTCGTGGCCCGTCTCCATGCGCTCGGTATTTACTTCCGTTCTCTGCACCTGGGCAACATCGTGCGTACCCCGCAAGGCATGCTCGGTCTCATCGACCTCACCGACATCCGCGTGCACCGGCGCGGCCTAGGCCGTTTCCGCCGGCAACGCAACCTCAAACACCTGCTGCGTTACCCGGAAGAGGCCCGGTGGCTCGCCATCCGAGGCGATTTCTCCGCCGCTTACCATGAGGATGGCTGGCGATAAGAACAGCGGCGCTTCGCGCCGTTTTGTACGAACTGGATTGCCACGTCGCTGCGCTCCTCGCAATGACGAGTTCTTCCGATGGACACTTCCCTCCCCCGCTTGGCGGGCATAGGCATCTACACACTGTATTTCCCCTGTTAATGTTGATACAAAATGCCTGCTCGCTGTTTTGCGTCCATACTGCCTCTCGCGCTGTTTTAAGCAAATATTGTGCCAATTAATTGTATCTCCCAAGAAAATCGGATAAAAACGCCACATTATCT
>JAIRLA010000030.1 GCA_031259795.1 Azoarcus sp. | reverse complement strand
TTGTGGCAGACGCCGTTTTCCAGCGAAGAACACATGATCCGCGCCGCCGCCGCGCAGGGTTTCTGGGGGCGCATCGGCAATCCGGAACTGGTGCGCGGCATCGCCGAACTCACCGCCATCGCCCGCGCCGTGCGCGAGCAGACGCCGACGCGCGCCGCCTATGAGGACATCATCCGCCAGTGCGAGCGCGCCCTGGATGCTTTTTTCTGGCTGGATACGGAGGAGGCCGGCGGGCTGGACGCCGATCTGCGCGCTATCGCCGAGGCGGCGCGGAATACGCTGGACGAATTCGAGAAGGTCGAGACCATCCGCCGCGACACTCGCCGCGCCATCGACGAGGCGGAAAGCCGCCAGCAGGAATTGCTCTCCGGCATCGCGGGCACGATCTGGCAGAAGCCGGAGGACTTCATCGGCGCGCTCGAGCGCCTGCGGGTGGAACGCGGGCAATTGCAATTGCTGCTGGAACTGCGCCACACCGATGCGGAACGCATCAACGCGCTGGATGCCGCCTATGCCGCCGAGAGCGAGCGCGTCGGCGAAAAGGCGCTCGCCTTCTTGTCGCAGGAAAAGGCTTTCGACGGCACGCGCCAGGAACTCGCCCGCGCCGCGGGGCTGCTGGGCAAGGCGGCGACGAGCGAGGACATCGCCCGCGTGCTCGCCGAACTCGACGGCGCCGCCGCCGGGCTGGATGTGCTGACCGGGCAGATCGGCAATCTCTCCGGCGGCGACGCGGTGACGCGCACCCGCATCCTCGACGCCATCTCCGCCGTCTATGCCGAAATCAACCGCCTGCGCGCCGAGGCGCGAAACCGCCGCCGCGCCCTGGTCACGAGCGAATCCGCCGCCGAGTTCGGCGCGCAGTTCAAGCTGTTCGGGCAATCGCTGGAAAACGCCATCGAACTGGCCGATACGCCCGAAAAATGTGACGACGCGCTCACCCGCCTGCTCGCGCAACTGGAAGAACTGGAAGGCCGCTTCGCCGAACAGGAAAGCTTTCTCGCCGACATCGCCGCCAAGCGCGAAATCGTCTATGAATCCTTGCTTGCCAAGCGGCAAACCTTGCTCGATGCGCGCAACCGCCGCGCCCGCGCCATCCAGGACGCCGCCGCGCGCATTCTGGACGGCATCCCGCGCCGTGTCGCGCAATTCAGCGATCTCGGCGCGCTGCACAGCTATTTCGCTTCCGACCCGCTGATCGGCAAGTTGAAGAACCAGATCGCCGACCTGCGCGCCCTGGGCGACGGCGTGGGCGCGGACGACCTCGACACCCGCTTGAAGACCGCGCGCGACCAGGCCATCCGCGCGGTGCGCGACCAAAGCGAACTCGTCTCCGACGATGGCAACACCCTGCGTTTCGGGCGGCACGCTTTTACCGTGAGCCGCCAGCCGCTCGATCTCACGCTGGTGCCGCGCGAGGGCGCGCTGCGTTTCCATTTGAGCGGCACGGATTATTACGCTCCGCTCGCGCCGGAAGCGAACGCGGAACTGGAGGCGCACCGGGCGCACTGGGATCAACTATTGGTCTCCGAAACCCCTGATTTCTACCGCGCCGAGTATCTCGCCGGTTCCCTGCTCGAAGCCGCCATCGCCGGGGAGGCCGGGGAAACCGGCCTCGACTGGCGGGGCCTGCAAGCGCTTTGCGCCGATGCGGACGACATCGCCCCCGCGCTCGAAAAACTGCGCCTCTGGTCGGCGAGCCGCTATCAGGAGGGCTACCAGAAAGGCGTGCACGATGCCGATGCCGCCCGCATCCTCGCCGCGCTCGTCAACATGCAGGCCGCCGCCGGACTGCTTTCCTACGGGCCGGACGCGCGCGCGCTCGCCATGCTCTACTGGCATGAGGGCTGCGACGACGAGGAGCGCGCCGCGCTGCTGCGCCAGGCCATCTCGGTCATGAACCTGCGCGCCCAGTACGGCACGCGGGAAAGCCTGAAGCGCCTCGAAAAAACGCTCGCCGAAACCTTCATCGCCTTCGCGCCCGCCTTCGGGTTCGACGCCGCCCGCGACAGCCTCGGGCGGCAGGCCGCCCGCTACTTGGTCCGCCAGCTCGCCGCTTCGCAAACGGGAGAGCGCTGGCTGATTTCCGCCGCCGCCGACGATCTCGCCACTGCGCTGCAAAGAAAGCTCGAAGCCGCCGGACTATGGAGCGCCTGGCAGCGCGACCTTGCCGCCGCCGCGCCCGCGGAACGCTGGTCGCTGTCCCTCGACTGGACGCGCGCCGCCGCCCGCCAGGAACCGCGCCTGTCGCCTTGGGCGGAAGACGCCGCCACCCGATTCGCCCTCCACGCTCCGCGCGAGCGGGTCAACGCCGACCTCGACGCGACCGTCGACAACCTGCTCGGCGAGCATCCGCGCATCGAACACGGCAAACTGGCGCTCAACCTGCACGACTTCTGGCGGCGCTACCTGCATCACACCGAAATCGCCGCCGCCGGTTTCGAGCGCATGCAGGCCGCGCGCCACCGCATCCTCGCAGCCGAAAAGCGCCGCCTCAAGCTCGACCAATTCCAGGCCAAACCGCTGTCTTCCTTCGTGCGCAACCGCCTCATCGACGAAGTCTATCTCCCCATCATCGGCGACAACCTCGCCAAGCAAATCGGCGCCACCGGCGAGGCCAGCCGCAGCGACCGCATGGGCCTCCTGCTCCTCATCTCCCCGCCCGGCTACGGCAAGACCACGCTGATGGAATACGTCGCCGACCGTCTCGGCATGATCTTCGTGCGCATCAACTGCCCGGCGCTCGGCCACGCCGTCGCCGCGCTCGACCCCGCCACCGCCGACAACAGCGCCGCGCGCCAGGAACTCGAAAAGCTCAACCTCGGGCTGCTGATGGGCAACAACGTCATGCTCTACCTCGACGACATCCAGCACACCAACCCCGAGTTCCTGCAAAAATTCATCGCGCTCGCCGACGGCACCCGCCGCATCGAAGCCGTCCGCGGCGGCGAAAACGGCGGCGAGCCGGTGACTTGCGACCTGCGCGGCAAGCGCTTCGCCATCGTCATGGCCGGCAACCCCTACACCGAATCCGGCGAAGTCTTCAAGATCCCGGACATGCTCGCCAACCGCGCCGACATCTACAACCTCGGCGACGTGCTTTCCGGGCGCGAGGCGCTCTTCGCGCTCTCCTACATCGAAAACAGCCTCACCGCCAACCCGGCCTTGCTGCCGCTGTCCTCGCGCGACCCCAGGGACGTGCACTTGCTCGTGCGCATGGCCGAAGGCGAGCCGGTCGCCGCCAGCAGCTTCGCCCACGGCTACAGCACCGTCGAACTGAACGAACTGACCGCGCTCATGCAGCGCCTCTTCCGGGCGCGCGACTTGCTGCTCAAGGTCAATCTCGCCTACATCGAATCCGCCGCGCAGCAGGACGCCTACCGCACCGAGCCGCCCTTCAAGCTGCAAGGCAGCTACCGCAACATGACCAAGCTGGCCGCCCGCATCACCCCGCTGATGAGCGAGGCCGAGCTCGACAGCCTGCTGCGCGACCACTACCGCGGCGAAGCCCAGACGCTCACCACCGGCGCGGAAGAAAACCTCCTGAAACTCGCGCACCTGCTCGGCAGCCAGACGGCGGCAGAAGAAGCGCGCTGGCGGGACATCCGCGACGAGTACGCGCGCCGCAAGAAACTCGGCGGCGACGACGCCGACGGCAGCCAGAAGATCGCCAATACCCTGCTCGACATTTCCCGCGCCGTGGATGAATTGCGCACCCGTTCCGGCACGCCGGACATCCTCCGCGACGGCCTGGCGCGCCTCGCCGAAATCCTGGCCGCCGTCGAACCGAAGATCGACATCCATCCCCGCATCGACGTACAGCCGAAGATCGACGTCCAACCCAACATCGCCATCGCCGCGCCGGACACCCGGGCGTTCGGCGAGGGGCTGAAAGAAATGAAGTCCATCTACGATAATGTGTTGATGCCGCTCGTCGTCGCCAGCTATCGCAAGATGAAGATGGATCACAGCATGTGGGAGGATATGAAGCGGGTCAATGAAGTCCTGCAAAAGATGGATTTGCTGATCGTGGCGGAGAGTGTGAGGGAGACGGTGAAGAAGGGCGCGGGAAAGGCGAAAGAATGAGATTCAGGAAAACCGTTGGACAAGTGCTGTGTGGTTTGTCCGTCATATGCCGCGATGCAAAGTTTTGTGGTCAGCCATTGAACTATTCGCCGCTCCAAGAGTTTGCTATCATGCTTGGGATGGTATACCGAACATCTTAGGCAGCAAGGGAGAAAGGAGAAAGCTATGGCGTCCATCGAGAACAATGATGAGGACTGGCGCGAGATCCGGTCCCGTGCGGATTCAATAGCAAGCACTGTCTTCCTTATATCGGGCGGTGCCCTCTCGCTTTCCATCACAGTAATCCTTGGCAACAAAGGCGCTGGATTCATCACGACACAAGTTGCCTCGTTCACAATTTGGTCATGGTACCTACTGTTGGGAGCGATTATACTCTTCCTACTCCTCAAAGGGTATATGGTATTTCAGGCGTATCTTCTTCAGTTCTGTCTCGAATATGTTAACAATCACCTTAGGCTCTTCAACGGTATTGGCTGGTCACTTGGCGCTATAGGATTCATTGCGTTCGTTATTGGCATGATACTTATGGTTTATGCTGCGGCCATTGCGGTTACTGCCTAACAATTCATTCAAGCCAACGCCACTTCACGGCACGGCTTGATTCAAATGTTCCAAGGGAAAGAACGTGAATGCTAACCCTTCCGCAGTAAAAAATGCGTGTGATGAGATAATGACTGGCTCTATGGATCGTGCACGAGATATTATCTCTACAGAATATCCATTCTTCCCGCTATCTAATTCGGGTAGGACATATTCTACATATCAAAAAACCAAGATATTTTTGCGAGATGGTTTCATTGATCGGTATTCTGGAGACAGATTGGTATTTCCAGCGGTACTTAGATTGTTTTCGTGCATCATGCCAATAGAGTTCCCGTTTCATAAAAACTGGAAAACATCTGAATGCCATATTGCATATTGGCAACTTCACCCTACGGTGGATCATATTGTTCCGGTTTCGAGGGGCGGCGCTGACAATGAGTCAAACTGGGTATGTACATCGCAGTTAAAAAATAGCGCCAAATCAAATTGGCTGCTTGAAGAGCTTGACTGGACGCTTCATGAACCCGGACGCCTTGATGATTGGGACGGCTTGATCTATTGGTACATAAAATACATCGATCAGCATGGAGAGTTTTTAAAATATAAATATCTTAGCTCTTGGTATTATGTGGCTAAAAGTGCAATTGAATCAGCACATTCTTAAAACCATTATGATTCCATATTAGCGTAATCATGCGGCGGATTCGGCGAAGCTGTAATCCGCCAGTTCTATTTAGATGTCTGGTTCCGTCTGATGATATGAAGCGGGTCAATGAAGCCCTGCAAAAGATGGTCATGAAAGGAACGCCTCTGCGCCCCCCGCTCAAGGAAAAAGTGTTTTCCGACATGAAAGGGCTGATTCACGCG
>JAIRLA010000298.1 GCA_031259795.1 Azoarcus sp. | reverse complement strand
GCCTCAAGGTGGTCGCCGAAGGCGTGGAAACCGAAAAGCAGCGCGCCTTCCTGCTCGATCACGACTGCGACATCTTCCAGGGCTATCTTTTCAGCCGCCCGCTCTCCGCCGCCGATTTCAGCAAAAAACTCGCCGAACTGAAACAAGAGCCTATTCCAATAGGCCCGCCCTGAACCGCCATTAGCGTCGCTTCGCTCCGGATGGTTGGAAGCCCTCTCCCGGCCTTCGGCCACCCTCCCCCGCAAGCGGGGGAGGGAAGGTCCATCGCACGAAGGGAATCCATCGGAAGAACTCGTCATTGCGAGGAGCGCAGCGACGTGGCAATCCAGTTCGTTCCATGCGGAGCGTAGCGACGCTGTGTTCTCTGCGGTGGAAAGTGGACAAGCGTCCTCTGCTTTCCTCCCCCTTTTTATCCAGCGGCGCTGCGCGCCGGATGGATGGAACTGGATTGCCGCGTCGCTTCGCTCCTCGCAATGACGAGGGGGGAAGCTTTCGCAGTGATAAGGGGAGCGGCTTTTGTAATGGCGAGGGCGGGAGGCTTTTGCAATGGCGAGTTCTTGCGATGGACCTTCCCTCCCCCGCTTGCGGGGGAGGGTGGCCGCAGGCCGGGAGAGGGTTTCCAACCATGCGGAGCGCAGCGACGCTGATTTCTTTGCGGTGGGGAGTGGATAGCAGCCCCTTCTTTCCTCCCCCCTTTTTAATTAGCGGCGCTGCGCGCCGTTTGGCACGAAGCCCTCTCCCGCCCTTCGGGCACCCTCCCCCGCAAGCGGGGGAGGGGACGGCAAGCGCTTTACAGTAGTGGGGAGGGTGGGCTGGCGGTTAGGCGCTTGTCGCCGCGACAGTCCTCCCCCCCTCGTCATTGCGAGGAGCGCAGCGACGTGGCAATCCAGTGCGTTCCATCCGGAGCGCATCGACGCTGTTGACTCCCCGCCGCCGTCACCAGATTCCAGGCCGCAACCGCTGGCCGTGTAGATATCCACGCGCACGCCTTCTTCAATGCCGCCGCATTCTCCGGAGAGTTCGCGCACTCCTTTTCCAATGCCGCCGCATTCTCCGGGGAGTTCGCGCACTCCTTTTTCAATGCCGCCGCATTCTCCAGGGAGTTCGCGCCGCCCTTTTTCGATTCCACGGCATCCCCGGACAAGGTTTTCGCGCCCGGGAATCATCTTTTTCCCGGATTCGCGCCGCTCTCCCGGACGGGAGATGGAAATATCTCGACGCGAACGCGCGCCAAGGCATAATCGCGGCTTGATGCGGCTTTCTCCCATCATTTTTCTTCATCCACCGTCCATTCAAAGGAGCTTTCATGGACAACAACAGGCACATCCAATCCATTCCCGCCAAAGATCTGGATCAACTCCGCGATCTGATCCAGCAGGCCGCCAGGCTGATCGCCCCCCATGCCATTGCGCTCACTCCGGAAGAAAAGCAGGGCCTGCTCAAGATGGGGCCGAAATCACTGGCTTTCGTCGAACGCGCCCACGAATTCGCGCAAAGCAACGCCGCCCTGCGCCCCGCCTTCCTGGACATGGAGGAATTCGACGCCGATTTCGCCGACGCGCACAATCTGTGGGACATCCAGAACAGTATCAACCAACTGGCCGACGCCGTTTCCGCCATCGTCACCGTGGCCGGCAGCGAAGCCTACCAACAGGCGCTGATTTTCCACGGCAACGTCAAATTCGCCGCCGCGAGCACCCCCGGCGCACAGACCATCTACAAGGAACTCAGCGCCCTGCTGCCGCTCGGCAAACGCCGCGCGGCGGCGCCCAAGGCGCAATGACCCGCACGAGGATTGGGGAAATCGCCTGCGACAACACATGACCGGGCGCGCTGAAGAACATGCCGGCGCGGGCGGAAGCTCCTGTGATTACAGGGGTTCCGCCCGCGCCGGTCTTGCCGTGTCACGCGGCCTTCGCGCTCAGGTCATCAGAACTCCCAGCCGAGACGAATGCCGCCGCTGATGCCGGTCAGTGCGCCGGTGTAGCCTTGCACGCCGATTTCCATGGCGAAGGGTTTGTCGGGACGCGAGCGGATGATGACTCCAAGCTCGAATACGCCGGTCGTGCCTTCGAGGGAAAGTGACTTCAGCTCGTGGCCGTACTGGTTGCGCCCTTCCACGTCGCCGGCGAATTCGCGTTCCACGGCGGCGCCGATATAGCCGGAACGGCGTTCGGTCCAGGCGTGGGTGAAGCGGGCGCCCAGGCGGGCGCGCTGCGATTCGTCGTCCGCGAAGCGCACTTTTTCGCCGGTGGAAAGGGTCACTTCCTTGCTTTCCTGGCGGTTCCAGAAGAGCCGCGCCAGCAGGTCGAAGGAATTCTTCGTATTGATCTGCCAGGTGTGGCCGACGCCGAGGTGCGCGGAGTAGTAGGGCGAGTGGAAGCTGTAGGCGGCGGCGATGTTGTCCACGTCGACATAGTCCTTTGAGTGGAAGCGCGTCTTCATGCGGCCGCCGCGCAGGGAGACTTCGACGCGCGTGCCGTTGTGCCATTGCCCGCGTCCCATCACGCCCAGCCCCGTGGCGGAAATCTTGCCCTTGCCGCGAAGCGTGCCGATGCCGTCGTAATGATCCTTGCTCTTGTAGTCGGCATCCACCGACTCGAAGAATCCTCCGACGAGCAGCGAACCTTTTTCGCTTTGTTGCTTGCCGGCGATGCCGATCAGCGCGTTATTGCCCTGGATGGTCAGGGAGGAGCCGGAACCCGTGTCGACACGCACGTCGGCGGCATCGACGCCGCCGAAGGGCGCCCAGGAACGGTCTCCCGGATAGCGCGCCAGGGCGAGGTCGGCCGACTGATAGCTATGGTCGGCCAGCCAGCCCGCCCGCTGTCCCATGAGGGCGAGACTGGCCGCCCTGCCTTGCAGCAGCGTCCTGGTTTCGACCGCGCTGCCGATCGTGTCGATACTGGGCTGCGGCGCGGGCGCCGTTGGCTCGTCGGGTGGATTCACTGGTTCCACTGGCTCAACTGGCTCGTCGGGCGGATTCACTGGTTCCACTGGTTCAACTGGCTCGACGGGCGGATTCACTGGTTCCACCGGCGGTTCGACGGGCGGTTCGACCGGCGGTTCGACGGGCGGTTCGACGGGCGGCTCGACCGGCGGCTCCACTGGCGGCTCGACGGGCGGCTCGACCGGCGGCTCCACTGGCGGCTCGACGGGCGGTTCCACCGGCGGCTCGACGGGCG
>JAIRLA010000291.1 GCA_031259795.1 Azoarcus sp. | reverse complement strand
CGCAGGCCCGTGGCAATCCAGTGCGTTCCATGCGGAGCGCAGCGCCGCTGGATAAAAAGGGAAGGAGGAACGAAGCGCCCGTCCACTCCCCACCCCCAACAAATCAGCGTCGCTTCGCTCCTTTTGGTACGAGCTGTATTGCCACGTCGCTGCGCTCCTCCCAATGACGGGGTGGGGGCCTGGTTCCAACCCCGCACCCTGGAGACGTCGCTGCGCTCCTCGCAATGACGAGGTGGGGGCGGCTTTCGTGATGACGTGGCAATCCACTTCCTTCCATTCGGCGCGCAGCGCCGCTGATTTGGCTACATGGCCGTTCCGGCCCGGGTTTCTGATCCCTGATCCTTGATGCCTGATACCTGCCGCCAAATCTCCGTGGTCAGTGCCGCGGTGTTCATGCTGTAGAAATGGAGTCCCGGCGCGCCGCCCCGCAGGAGTCTTTCGCACAGGCGGGTGACGATTTCCAGTCCGAAGGCGCGGATGGAGGCCGCGTCGTCGCTGTAGCTCTCGAATGTCCGGCGCATCCAGCGCGGGATGTCCGCGCCGCAGGCGTCCGAGAAACGCGCCAGTCTGGAGAAGCTGGCGATGGGCATGATGCCGGGGATGATGGGTATCTCTATTCCAAGGGCGCGCGTTTTTTCCATGAAATGGAAATAGGCGTCGGCGTTGTAGAAGTATTGTGTGATGGCGGCGTCGGCGCCGGCTTTTACTTTGCGCGCGAAGTTCTGGAGATCGGCGGCGGGGGTGATGGCCTGCGGGTGCCATTCGGGATAGGCGGCAACGATGATGTGGAAGGCGTCGCCTGTTTCGGCGCGGATGAATTCGACCAGTTCGTTGGCGTAGCGCAGTTCGCCCGGGGCGGCCATGCCGGAAGGCAGGTCGCCGCGCAGCGCGACGATGCGGCGGATGCCGGCGGCCTTGAAGCCGGCGAGGGTCTCGCGGATGCCCGCCCGGGTGGAGCCGATGCAGGAGAGGTGCGGCGTGGCTTCGTGGCCTTCCGCGGCGATCTCTTCGACGATGGCCAATGAGCGTTCGCGCGTGGAGCCGCCCGCGCCGTAGGTGACGGAGAAGAATTTCGGTCCGAGGGCGGCGAGTTTCGCGCGTTCGGTACGCAATTTGGCGACGCCTTCGTCGGTTTGCGGAGGAAAGAATTCGATGGAGAGTTCTGTGTTCATGGGGATATCCAGATGAAGAATTCGCGGTTGCCGTCGGCGCCGGCGATGGGGCTGTCGAACCAGCCGCGAACTTGCAGTTGCAAGGCGCGCGCGCTCGCCCGCAGCCGTTTTTCCACTTCGTCGTAAAGGGCGGGGTCGCGCACGATACCACCCTTGCCGACGTTTCCCGGCCCGACTTCGAATTGCGGTTTGACGAGCAGCAGCATGTCCGCCGTCGCGCCGAGCAGGGCGGGAAGCCGGGGGAGGATCAGGGTGAGCGAGATGAAGCTGATGTCGGCGACGATGAGGTCGAACCCGGCTTCGGGCATGGCGTTTCCCAGTGCCGCGGCGGTGAGCGTCCGGCAGTTGATTTTTTCGAATGCGGCCACGCGTTCGTCTTGCGCGAGGCGGGGGTGCAGTTGTCCGTGCCCCACGTCTACGCCCACGACGCGCGCCGCGCCCGCTTGCAGCAGGCAGTCGGTGAAGCCGCCGGTGGATTGCCCGAGGTCGAGGCAGACGCGCCCGGCAACCGGCAGGCCGCTTGCGCGCAGCGCGCCCGCGAGTTTCTGGCCGCCGCGCGAGACGTAGCGGGTTTCGGGCGTGGCGGCCAGGGTCAATTCCGTGGCGGCGGGCAGTTCTTGCCCCGGTTTGGCGATGGGGCCGTGCGCCCAACTGACGCGCCCCGCTTTGATGAGGTTTTGCGCTTCGCCGCGGGAGGCGGCGAGTCCTTGCTGGACGAGCAGGATGTCGGCGCGCGCCCGGCTGGAGAGACGCCCGGGTTTGGGGGCGGGGGGCGGACGCGGTTTGCCCTGGCGGGCGTGGAAGGCGTTCATCGACATGGCGGTATCGCCCTGAATGGGTGGAGTTTGGAGTTCGCCGGCTCGGCGGGGGGGATGCGGGAATCGCCGGGTTGTCCTGTCCGGGCTGTTTTCACCGTGCTATTCGGCGTGCCATTCGCCATGCGGCGGGGAGCGTACTTGTTCGTGGCGAAAGCATGAGATCAGGTGGTCGTTGACCATGCCGGTGGCTTGCATGTGGGCATAGACGATGACGCCGCCCATGAATTTGAAGCCCAGTTTTTTCATTTCGCGGGAGATGGCCGCGGAGAGCGGGGTGGCGGCGGGGATTTCGCGCATGTTCTTCCAGGCGTTCTGGATGGGCCTTCCTTCCACGAATCGCCAGAGCCAGGCGCTGAAGCTGCCGTGCCGGGCGGCGATGTCGAGGAAGATGCGGGCGTTGTGGATGGCGCTTTCTATTTTCTTGCGGTTGCGCACGATGGCGCTGTCTTGCAGCAGCCGTTCCACATCTTGCCGGGTGAAGCGGGCGACTTGTTCGGGGTCGAATCCGGCGAAGCAGCGCCGGTAGCCTTCGCGTTTCTTGAGGATGGTGTTCCACGAGAGTCCCGCTTGCGCCGCTTCCAGGGTGAGGAATTCGAATTGACCGCGGTCGTCGAGGCGCGGGACGCCCCATTCTTCGTCGTGATAGCGCAGGCTTGGTTCGGCGGCGGCCCAGTCGCAGCGTGTTCGATCCATGGTTTCTTGTCGGTGCGGGGGTCAGATGCAGTCCTGCCACTTTATCATCCTGTGGCGAAGGTCGATGACTTCGCCATCAATGATGAAAGTGCCGTTGCCGACGGCGTGGAAGGTGCGCGTATCCGCCGGGTCGGGGTGGCGCCACGCCCTGGTTCCCCGGAGGATGAAGAAGTTGTGGGAGGCGGCGAGGTCGCGGTTGATGAGGCGGCATTCGAGGTTGTAGAGGCATTCGGCCACCAGCGGCGCTGCGACGGTGGCGGAGGCTTGCGGCGTCAGGCCGAATTCGCGGAATTTGTCCGTTGTTTCGCCGGAGCAATTGCCGATGTCTATGGTCTGGGTCATCAGGCTGGCGGAAGGAATGGCGATGACGCATTCTCCGCTTTCTTCCAGCGCGGCGTGGCTGAAGTTCCAGGGGCCGAGGCAGATGCCGATGCTTGGCTCGAAGCCCATGGAGGCATGGCAACTGACGGTCATCAGGTTGTTCTTGCCATTGCGATGCGTGGAGATCAGCAGGACCGGGCCGGATTCGACGAAGGTGAAGGCCCGTTCCAGGGGAAACTCTATTTGGCGCGGCGCTTTTTGTCCGGGCATGACGCGGCTCCTTCGGCGGGGGACGGATGGCATGTTGGATGGCATGTTACTACCGGACGTGACGGCGGCGGGGCGCATTCGCTAGAATCTGGCTCCTTCGATGCGCGAACCGCGACAGGCAGACGCTCTTGAGTACCGAATCCGATCCTGAACCCGGCTCCCGCGCCGCGCCTCCGGCGTCCGGCGAGGCGGGGCGCCCGCACCATTCCGAGTCCACCGCCCGTTTTGTCGCCTGGGTGCGCGCCGCCGCGCCCTATATCCACGCTTTTCGCGGCAAGACCTTCGTCGTCGGTTTCGGCGGGGAGGTGGCGGCGGGGCCGTTGGCGCAGAGCCTGGCTTACGACTGCAATCTGCTCGCCGCGCTCGGTATCCGGTTGGTGCTGGTGCATGGCGCGCGCGCGCAGATCGACGCCGAATTGGCGCGGCGGGGGGTGGAGGCGCGCTTTCACAATGGCCTGCGGATCACCGATCCGGCGGCGATGGAGTGCGTCAAGATGGCGATGGCGGTGACGCGCTTCGAGGTGGAGGCGCTGCTTTCGCAGGGTTTGCCCAATACGCCGATGGCGGGCGGCTATATGCGGGTGACGGGGGGCAATTTCATTACCGCGCGCCCGGTCGGGGTGGTCGATGGCGTGGATCATCAATTCACGGGCGCGGTGCGCAAGGTGATCGCCGAGGAGATCAACGCCGATCTCGATCAGCAGAATGTGGTGCTGATTACGCCGCTCGGGATGTCGCCCGCGGGCGAAATCTTCAATATGTGCATGGAGGAGGTCGCCGAGGCGGTGGCGGTGGCGGTCAAGGCCGAGAAGCTGATTTATTTGTGCGATGCGCCGGGTCTGCTCGATGGCGACGGCGCGCTCATTGCTTCGGTGACCGCCGACGAGGCACAGCAGCATCTCGACGCGGGCGAGGGTCTGACCGAGGACTTGCACTGGTATTTGCCGTGCGCGATTCGCGCGGTGCGGCGCGGGGTGGCGCGCTGCCATCTCGTCGACCGCGACAAGGACGGCGCCTTGTTGCTGGAGTTTTTCACGCCCGCCGGGGTGGGGACGGTGGTGTCGCGCGATCCGCTTTTCCGCGTGCGCGAAGCGAGCGGCGATGATGTGGGGGCGCTGGTGGCGTTGATTTCGCCGCTGGAGTCCGACGGGACGCTGGTGCGGCGCGGGCGCGAGTTGCTCGAACGCGAGGTCGACCGCTTTTCGGTGGTCGAGTACGACAATATGTTGGTCGGCTGCGCGGCGCTTTATCCGTTCTCGGAGGACAATGCCGCCGAACTGGCGTGCCTCGCCGTGACGCCGGAGTACCGCCGCGCCGGTCTGGGCGGGCAGTTGTTGCAGCGCATCGAGCGGCGGGCGCGGCGCGAGCGGATGGATCGTCTGTTCGTGCTCACCACGCGCACGGCGCATTGGTTCCGCGAGCGCGGCTTCAGCGAGACCGGCCCGGAGGCCTTGCCGCGGCAAAAGCGTGACTTATACAATCTGCAACGGCGCTCCAAGGTGTTCGTCAAAACGCTGTAAGCGGCTAGAATGCGCAAGCGTCACAATCCTGTAACAAAAGAGGACGATAAATGACCCGCATGGTCGATTGCGTGAAACTGGGCCGCGAGGCCGAGGGGCTGGAGCGCCCGCCCATACCGGGCGAGCTGGGCAAGCGTATCTATGACAGCGTTTCAAAAGAGGCATGGCGGCAGTGGGTGAGGTACCAAACCATGCTGATCAACGAAAACCGCCTCAATCTGATGGACCCGCGCGCGCGCGAATACCTTTCCGAGCAGATGGAAAAGCACTTTTTTTCCGGCGGGGCCGACCAGATCGAAGGGTTCACGCCGCCAGTCCGATGATGCGTTCCCGCGGCGGGGCATGCCTGTATGGTAGCATCCGCACTCCGGCGGATTCGCCTTCCCGCCGCTTCACCTGTTTCCTGTATTTCCTTTCCGCATGACTCTTTTCTCGCTGATCGTCGTCCTGCTGCTCGAACAATTATGGCCGCTGCCTGTCGAGCGCGCCGTGCTTGGCCCTTTGCGCGAATGCGCCGCGGCGCTGGCGCGGCGCTTCAATGACGGGCGGGAAAGCCATGGCGTGCTGGCCTGGGCGCTGCTGGCGGGAGGAGGCACGGCGCTGTGCGCGCTCATCGACCATTGGCTGCCATGGCTGCTGGGCGGCGCGTTCACTGTGGCGGTGCTCTATCTCACCCTGGGCTTCCGTCACGAAGGACATTTCTTCACTGACATCCATCTTGCCCTGCGCATGAACGACCTCGAGCGCGCGCGCGTGTTGCTGGCCGAATGGCGGGGCGGACAATACGAAAGCGCCGACGCGGACGAGCTGGCGCGCCTGGCCGTCGAACAGGCGGTGGTGGCCGCGCATCGCAATGTGTTCGGCGTGGTGTTCTGGTTCGCGCTCCTTGCGCCCTTTTTCGGGCCCGCCGGAGCGGCGATGTACCGGCTGGCGCGTTTCCTCCACGATGAATGGGGACGGCGCGGCGACGACGGCTTCGATCGCTTCGGCGATTGGGCGCGCCAGGCCTTCCTGCTCATCGACTGGCTGCCGTCGCGGGCGACGGCGGTGCTGTACGCGTTCGTGGGCAATTTTGAAGACGCGGTGCTTTGCTGGCGCACGCAGGCGGTGCTGTGGACGGATCGCGCCGCCGCCATCCTGGTCGCCAGCGGCGCGGGCGCGCTGGGCGTGCGCCTGGGAGGCGGGCCGGGCGCGGGTGACGCGACGGAAAAGAATCCGGAGATTGGCGTCGGCGACAAGGCCGGCGTCGATAGCATGCAAGGAGCGGTCGGCCTGATATGGCGCGCTCTGGTTGTATATCTGGTGGTGCTGGCTCTGGCGGGAATTGCCGCCTGGGTGGGCAATTGACTTTTCGAAAAGAGAGGAGATGCACTGATGGCTGATCGTGAAATCGTTGTATTGAGTGCCGCCCGTTCCGCGGTGGGCGGGTTTGGCGGTTCCCTGAAAGATTTGGAACCCTCCGAACTGGGGGGGCTGGTCATCAAGGAAACCATTGCCCGTTCCGGCGTCGACCCGAAGGAAATCTCCTTTGCCGCCGTGGGCAACATCATGCCGACAGACCCGCGCTATCCCTACGTCGCGCGCGTCGCCACCATCCAGGGCGGGCTGCCGATGAGCTCCATCGCCTTCGCGGTCAACCGTCTCTGCGGCTCGGCCATGCAAGCGGTCGTCTCCTCGGCGCAGGCCATTATCCTGGGCGATGCCGATTACGCGCTCGCCGGCGGAGTGGAAGTCATGTCGCGCGCCGCCTACATGCTGCCCGCCTTGCGCTTTGGCGCGCGCATGGGCGACGCCACGGCGTTCGACTCGATGGTCTCGGTCATCACCGACCCGTTCGGCGTCGGCCACATGGGCATCACCGCCGAAAACCTCGCGGTCAAGTACAGCATCACCCGCGAAGAGCAGGACGCCTTCGCGCTGGAATCGCAGAAACGCGCCGCCGCCGCGCTGGAAGCGGGCCATTTCAAGAGCCAGATCGTGCCGGTCACGCTCAAGACCCGCAAGGGCGAAGTCGTCTTCGACACCGATGAGCACGTCAAGCCCGGCACCACGCTGGAAGCCCTCGCCAAGATGCGGCCCGCCTTCAAGAAAGACGGCACCGTGACGGCGGGCAACGCCTCCGGCGTCAACGACGCCGCCGCCTTCCTCGTGCTGGCCGACGCCGCCAAGGCCGCCGCCGCCGGACACAAACCCATTGCCCGCCTCGTCGCCTACGCCATCGCCGGCGTGCCCAACGACGTCATGGGCGAAGGCCCGATCCCCGCCACCCGGCTCGCCCTGAAGCGCGCCGGTCTCACGCTCGACCAGATCGACGTGATCGAATCCAACGAAGCCTTCGCCGCGCAATCGTTGACCGTCGCCAAAGTGCTCGGCCTCGACCCGGTCAAGACCAACCCCAACGGCGGCGCGATCGCCCTCGGCCACCCGGTAAGCGCCACCGGCGGCGTCATCATCACCAAACTGCTGCACGAGTTGCAACGCCGTCAGGCCCGTTACGGATTGGCGACGATGTGCATCGGCGGCGGACAGGGAATCGCCACCATCTACGAACGGCTCTGACGCACAAGCCCCGGCGAAGATGGAAAACGGCGTCCGCGGACGCCGTTTTTTCGTACACCCGGCGCGGGAAATCCCGCCGACTCGCCGCGAGGCGCGATTCCAGTGGCGCTGCGCGCCGGACGGAAGGAACTGGATTGCCACGTCGCTGCGCTCCTCGCAATGACGAGGTTGGGGGGGGCTTTTGCAATGGCGAGGAGCGGGCGGTTGCGCAGCGGCGCTGATTGCGTGGAGCGGCTATCATGCGGATTTTTCCTTCTCCGGGTTTTCCCCTTCGCGCCGCGCGATGGCGGTCCGCTTTTCCACATGAATCTCCTCCACGCTCTGGCCTCCGTGAGCGGCATGACGCTGCTGTCGCGCATTTGCGGCTTTGTCCGCGACTTCCTGCTTGCCCGGCTGTTTGGCGCGGGGATGATGACCGACGCCTTTTTCGTCGCCTTCAAGCTGCCCAACATGTTGCGCCGCCTGTTCGCGGAAGGGGCGTTTTCGCAGGCCTACGTCCCGATTCTCGCGGAATACAAGAACCGCCAGGGGCCGGAGGCCGCGCGCGCGCTGGTCGACCGGGTCGCCACCGTGCTGGCGCTGGCGGCGGCGCTGGTGTCCCTGCTCGGGGTCATCGGCGCGCCGCTCATTGTCCGCGTCGTGGCGACGGGCTTCCATGCCGACGCGGAAAAGTTCGCCCTCACCGTCGAGCTGGCCCGCATCACATTTCCCTATATCTTCTTCATCGCGCTGGTGTCGCTCGCCGCGGGCATTCTCAATACTTGGAACCGCTTCCTGATCCCCGCGTTCACTCCGGTATTGCTCAACCTGTCGATCATCGCCATGGCCCTGTTCGCCGCGCCGTATTTCGCGCCGCCGATCTTGGCGCTGGCGTGGGGCGTATTCTTGGGCGGCGCGCTGCAACTGCTGCTGCCAGTGTATCCGCTGGCGCGCATCAAGATGCTGCCGCGCCCGAAACTCGATTTCGCCTACCCCGGCGTGCGCCGCATTCTCACGCTGATGGGGCCGGCGGTGCTGGGGGTATCGGTCGGCCAGCTATCGCTTGTCATCAACGGCATCATCGCCTCGTATCTCGCCACCGGCAGCATATCGTGGCTGTTCTACGCCGACCGGCTCATGGAATTCCCCAACGGCCTGCTCGGCGTGGCGCTGGGGACGATCCTGCTGCCCAGCCTCGCCAAGCTCCATGCCGAGGCGCGCCGGGAAGAATTCTCCGCCCTGCTCGACTGGGGGCTGCGGCTGACCCTGCTCCTGACCCTTCCCGCCACGCTGGCGCTGGCGATTCTCGCCGTGCCGCTGATCTCCACCCTGTTCCAGTACGGCGCGTTCAAGGCCGACGACGTATTCCACACCCGCGACGCGCTGCTCGCCTACAGCGTGGGATTGACCGGGCTGATCCTCGTCAAGGTGCTGGCCCCGAGCTTCTACGCCCGCCAGGACATCCGCACCCCGGTGAAAATCGCCATCTTCACCCTGATCGCCACGCAACTGATGAACCTCGTCTTCGTCAGGCTGTTCGCGCACGCGGGGCTGGCGCTGTCCATCGGACTGGGCGGCTGCCTCAACGCCGCCCTGCTCTATCTGGGACTGCGGCGGCGCGGCGTCCACGCGCCGCGGCCCGGCTGGGGGCGCTTCATGTTGCAGATACTCGTGGCGCTGGCGGTCATGGGCGCGGCGCTGTGGTTCGGCGCGGGCGAAGCCGCCACATGGCTGGCGCGCGGCGGCATGGAGCGCGTGCTGTGGCTGACCGCGCTCGTCATCGGCGGCGCGGCGAGCTATTTCGCCGCGCTTTTCGCGCTCGGCCTGCGCCCGCGCGATTTCCGCCGCCGCGCCGTGCAGTGAGACGCGAAGCAGGCCCGGAGCTTCGCGCCCGCGAACTCCCCGCTCCATGCGCCGCCCTTGCTGTAAAAAGTCATGCTAAAAGGGAAGAGGAGCGGGACGCCCGTCCATTCCCTGCCGCCAAAAAATCAGCGTCGATGCGCTCCGGTTGGTTGGAACTGGATTGCCGCGTCGAATCCCCACTCAGGCCGTAACTCTTTGATTAAAAAGAAAGTTACGATATTCCCGCCTGGAAAATGGACTCAATCGTGGACTCTTTCCTGTTCGTTGGCGGGCGGGGCTTTTGCCGGTCGTCCGCCTGAATCCATTGCCTTCCAGCGAGAGACGACAGTGTAACTCCAAGAGCGATGGATTGTCCGCATATCGTGTCCGGGAGTGGGTCGCCGGGGATCGCAAGATTCAGCAGGGGGCTTCATCGGAGCGCGGATTAACCGGCCATCCCCCGGTACCCCGGTACCGGCGCGATCCTTCGCGCCGGTTCTTTCATGTTTCCGCTCTGGCTTTCCCCGTGCCTTGCAGGATCGAAAGATAGGGATTGTTCGGCGGCAGGTCGTCGAAGAGGCATTTCGGGTCTTTGAGCAGGTAGCCATGCAAGCGATGCGTCTTGCGCGGGCCGGCGACCTCGCAATGCCAGATGTTGAGGCCGTTGTCCTGCTTGCGGTGCAGGGATAGTTTCTCGAAGCGCTTCTGTATCCATTGCCAGTCCGACAGCCCGTCCGCTTTGGCCAGCTTTCCCGCTTCCGGATGCTCTTGCGCATAACGCTGGAAGATGCCCGGACTGGCTAGATAGGCGGTATCGGCCACCGTATGCACCAGGGCCTTGGCGTCATTGATGATGAGCACACGGGTTGCAATCCGCTGGCGCAGCCAGGCGACGAAATGCTCGCCGGA
>JAIRLA010000074.1 GCA_031259795.1 Azoarcus sp. | reverse complement strand
GGCAGGGAATGGCCGGGCGACCCGCTCCTCTTCCATTTTATCCAGCGTCGCTTCGACCGCCCGGAACGCTCTGGATTGCCACGTCGCTGCGCTCCTCGCAATGACGAGGTTGGGGGGCTTTCCGCTCGTAAAGGATTCAGGCTCCGCTATCCCCAGCCTCGCCCGTCGCCAGCAGCGTGTCGAGCGAGGCGACGGCCTGTGCCGTGGCGCGGTGCAGGAATACGCCGGCGGGGGCGTCGTCGATTCGCCAATCGGGCCGCACGCCGCGCACGAAGAGATAGAGCGCGCCGCCGAAATGGCGCTGGTAATCGTAGCCGGGCAGGGTGCGGCGCAGGTGGCGGTGCAGGGCGATGGTGTAGAGCAGGTGCTGGAGGTGGTAGCCGTGGCGCGCCATCGCCGCCGCCAGCGCCGCCGGGGCGTAGGCGGCGGGCGCGTCGCCGAGGTGGTTGGATTTCCAGTCGAGTATCCAGTAACGCCCGCCATGTTCGAAAACGAGGTCGATATAGCCCTTGAGATACCCGGCGAGGTCGCGGGAGGCCAGGCGGGGGACGCCGTAGCCGTGCGCGGCGAGCCAGCCGTTGAGCGCCTCGGCGGTGAGATGCGGCGCGGGCAGGTAGAACTCCAGTTCGGTCAGGCGGCGCTCCATGGGTATTTCGCCCAGACGCAGAATCTCGCCGCCGCCGCCGCCGCCGCACAGCGGGGTGGCGAGGACGTCGTCGACGAGCCGCGCCAGCATGCGCGGCAAGCGCGCGGCCTCCGCCTCCGCCGCTGTCTGCGGATGGGCCGCGAGCGCCTTGTCGATGGCGGGAGCGCGGGTTTCGGGGCGCGTGAAGTCGATGGCCTCGAACACGGCATGCACGCAGTCGCCCGCCGCCGCGCCGCGCGGAAAACGCAGGATGTCATCGTCGGGCGCGGGCGCGGGGGGAGGGGCCGCCGCCGCGACGATGGCGATGGCGGGTTCGGCGCGCGCGTCATGATCCCGCGCCGCGGTCTCGTGCGTGGCGCCGGAGAGCATGGCGCTGAAGCTGCCCAGCCGCCAGCCCTCCGGCACCTTCGGCGCGCGCGCCGCGAAGAATTTCGCCGCGCCGCCGCTGGCCGCCAGGGGCGCGCCGTCGCCCGCGGGCAGATCCTCCAGCCCGATCGCGCCGCCGCTGGCGTTGGCCAGGCCGCGCCAGCGCGCGTCGATTTCGGCGGGCGAATACTCCGACTGCCGCCAATCCCGCGCCTGCGCGCCGGCGCCCGCCGCCAGCCAGTTGAGCAGGCTGCGGGCGCTTTCCTTGTGGCTGGCGCTGTTGCCCGCATAGCAGCCGGCGACGAGATAGCAGCGATGTTCGGCGCGCGTCAGCGCCACGTAGATGAGGCGCAGAGTCTCGGCATCGTCCTCCAGGGCGATGCGTTGTTCGATATCCTCCCGCTCCGCCGCCTTGCGCCGCCAGTCCACCACCTGACGGCACGCGTCCTGCGCCGCCTGTCCGCGCTCGCCGTGCCACAGCCGCATCGGTTTGCCGCCGCCCGCCCGCCGCCGCCCGTCGAACAGAAAGGGGCAGAAGACGACGCCGTATTGCAGTCCCTTGGCATGGTGGATGGTGACGATGCGCACCAGGTCGCGTTCGGATTCCAAACGCAGCAGGGCGTTTTCGCCGCTGCTTTCGGCGCGCAGGCGGGCGAGGGCGCGCGCCAGGCGGCCGGGCGGCACGTCGGCGCTTTCGCGTTGCAAGAGTTCGGCCAGATGCAGCAAATTGGTCAACCGGCGCTCGCCGTCCTCGTGGGCGAGCAGGCGCGCCGCCACGCCCGCGTCGGTCATCCAGCGCCAGAGCATGACGGCGAAGCCGCGCCCCCGCCAGAGATCGCGCCAGAGCGCGAAAAGCTCGAACTGCCTGGCGAGACCGTCATCATCGTCCGCCAGCCGCGCCAGCATGGCGGCATTCCATCCCATCAGCGTCGTCGCCAGCGCCGTCTTGAGCAGGCTCTCGCGCGCCGGATCGGCGACCGCCCGCAACACCCGCTCCAACTCTTCGGCCTCGCGGGAGGCGAACACGCTGCTCTGGGAGAGTTCGACACTGCCCACGCCCTTCGCCGCCAGCGCCGCCTTCATGCGCGCGCCTTCGCGGTGGTTGCGCACCAATACGGCGAGATCGTCGGGCGCGAGCGTCCGTTCGCCGATGCGGATGTCGCCGCGACGGCCCGCGGCGAGCAAGCGGGCGATTTCGGCGGCGCTGGCCGCCGCGGCGCGCGCGAACACCTGCGCGCGCGGCAGGCGTTCGCCGCCCGCGCCGCCGTCATCGCCTTCGCCGCGCGGAATGCGCCACAGCCGCAAGGCCGCGCCGTCGCCGCTTTCCGTGCGGTCGTCCAGCCGCCGTGACGGTTCGTGAGCCTGCACGGGATGGAAATCGAGTCCCGCCTCCATGAACGCCGCCGGGTTGGCGCCGAACAGATGATTGCAGGCGGCGACCAGCCGGGGCGCCGAGCGCCGATTGACGCCCAGGGTGTAATGCGCGTCCGCCAGCGCGCGCGCGTCGAGGTAAGTATGGATATCCGCGCCGCGAAAGCTGTAGATCGCCTGCTTGGGATCGCCGACGAGGAAGAGGCTGCCGTGGCGGCCTTCGCTGTCGTAGATGCGCCGGAAGATTTGCAATTGCAGCGGATCGGTATCTTGGAATTCGTCGATCAGCGCCACCGGATAGCGCGCGTGCAGGGCCGCCGCCAGCCCCGCCTGCTCGCCGGAGGCAAGGGCGTCATGGGCGTTCCACAAGATGTCGTTGAAACAGACGCGGCGTTCGCTGCGCTTGCGGCGGCGCAATTCCTCGCCCGCGCCCTCGATGAAGCGGCGCAACAGGCGCAGGCGCGCGGATTCCAGCCGATCGTCGAAATGCATGCGCGCTTCGAGCACGTCCTGCGCCGCGGCGAAGAAAGGATGCGCGGGGGGGGCGATGCCGCGCTTCTGTCCTTCCTTGGTGATCTTCAAGCGGCCGGGAGTGAAGAGCGACAACCTGCCGTATTCCACGGGCAAGGGGAAACGCGCCTCATCCGCCGCCATCCATTGCGCCCACTGCCGCCACGCCTCCTGTATCGCGCCGCTCTTGTAGCTATTCTTGTTGAGACCGTCCCGCGCCGCTTCGAGCGCCGCCATCACATCATCATTCCAGGCGGAGCGGGCCGCCTCGTAGGCGGCGGCCAGCGCGGCGTCGTCCGCCGCCTCGTCCGCCGTATCCTCGTCCCACAGAACCCGCGCCAGTGGCCGCGCCTGCGCCTCCTTGAGCCATTGCGCCCACGTCTCGGGGCTGTCCCTGTGCGCCAGCAGACATTCGGCCAGCGCCGCATCGCAGACGGCGACCTCCCGCCGCCAGAAATCCCGCGTCACTTCGAGGCGCAAATCACTGTCATCCTCGCTCACCTCGAACACATAGGGCAGCCCGGCGGTAAACGGCGCGTCGATCAGAATGCGCTGGCAAAAGCCGTGGATGGTGAAAATGGCCGCGTCGCCGAATTCCTCCAGCGCGTTGCGCAGACGGCGGCGGATATTCTCGTCATCGACCCCGGCCCCGCGCGCGGCGGCGAGCAGGCGGGAGATAAAAGGATCGTCGCCGTCATGGCCGCTATCGAGCGCCCACAGGACAGCGGCGATGCGCTCCCGGATGCGGGTCGCCAGCTCGGCGGTGGCGGCGCGGGTAAACGTCACCACCAGCAAACGCCCCGCCGGCAAATCCCTTTCGAGCAACTGCCGCAAGTAAAGCGCGCAGATGTTCCACGTCTTGCCGGTGCCCGCCGACGCCTCGATCAACGCGACGCCGCCGAGCGGGCAAGCGAAAGCATCAAGTTCGGTCGCGGCCATCGTCATCGCCATCGCGCCGTCCGCACCCGCCGCGAATGCCGCCATGACAAGTCCCCCTGAAAGTCCATTTCCGCCGCCGCCCGCCGGATGGCGCGCATGACCCGCCAGCATCGAAGACGCCCGGCACCCCGCCGCGCCGAGCATCGAGCGCTTCGCTATATATCATAATTTCGCGCGACTGTGTGAAGCCGCTATTGCAAATATGATAATCAACGGCGCACAGCGCCGCTGATCCCGGCGCAGGTTTATATAAACGCGGCACAGGTTCATGTAAACCCGGTGCGAGTTCATATGAACGCAGCGCGGGTTTATATGAACGCAGCGCGGGTTCAGGTAAACCTGATGCAGGTTCATATAAACGCGGCGCAGGTTCAGGTAAACCCGGTGCGGGTTCATATGAACGCGGCACGGGTTTATGTGAAC
>JAIRLA010000019.1 GCA_031259795.1 Azoarcus sp. | reverse complement strand
CGCCCCTGACGGGGCACTCTCTCGCCCGCCAAGCGGGGGAGGGAAGTCCATCGGAAGAACTCACCATCGCGAAAACCTCCCACCTCGTCATTGCGAGGAGCGCAGCGACGTGGCAATCCATGCAGCGGTTCAACTTTCCGGGACGCCACGGTAACTTGCAAGGCCGTCTGGATTGCCACGTCGCTACGTGTCGCGTTTCGCCAGTACTTCGTCCCTTTTTTAGTCAGCGGCGCTGCGCGCCGGTTGGTTGGAAGCCCTCTCCCGGCCTTCGGCCACCCTCTCGCCCGCCAAGCGGGGGAGGGAAGTCCATCGGAAGAACTCGCCATCGCAAAAGCCCCCCCTCGTCATTGCGAGGGCCGCAGGCCCGTGGCAATCCAGTGCCTTCCACCCGGCGTGCAGCGCCGCTGATTGGATCCGGTCCCTGATGTCAGGCGAAGTTTTTCGCCGCGAAATCCCAATTGACCAGTTTGTCGAGGTAGGCGGCGATGAAATCGGGGCGGCGGTTGCGGTAGTCGATGTAGTAGGCGTGTTCCCATACATCGATGGTGATGAGCGGTTTGTCGCCCGTGGCGAGCGGCGTTCCCGCATTGCCGGTGTTGGCGATGTCCAGACAGCCGTCGCTCTTTTTCACCAGCCATGTCCAGCCGGAGCCGAAGTTGCCGGCCGCGGATGCCTGGAATGCCGCCTTGAATTCCGCGAACGATCCCCATTTCCTGGCGATGGCCGCCGCCAGTTCGCCATGAGGTTCGCCGCCGCCGCCGGGCTTGAGGCTGTTCCAGAAGAAGCTGTGGTTCCAGATTTGCGCCGCGTTGTTGAAGATGCCGCCCGCGGGCGCTTTCTTGATGATGGCTTCGAGTTCGAGGTTTTCGTATTCGGTGCCCTTGACCAGATTGTTGAGGTTGTTGACGTAGGCCTGGTGGTGCTTGCCGTGGTGGAATTCCAGCGTTTCCGCCGAGATGTGCGGCGCGAGGGCGTCCTGGGCATAGGGAAGGGGGGGCAGGGTGTGTGCCATTTTGTACTCCTGTTGGTTTGTGCGGGCCGTCGCGGCAGCCCGTTTTGTCGGGGATCGTGAGTGTGGTGCCGCGCCGTGGACGGACGATCCTTCCCGCCACGGCCCGCTATCTTAAGGCGATATGGCGGCGGCGAAAACTGTTGAAGCGGATATTTATATTTGCGTCCGGCGGGGGAGGGATGGGTTTCCGGGAACACGGGCCGGAGTCCGAGGGATTTGGGCCTGCTTCCATTAGGGGACAGCAGGCCCAAGACAGTCGTAGCTACGAAGCTGTTTTCAATCGGGGGCGCGCACGCCCATGATGCGTATGCCCGATGCGGGGATTATTGTCTGATTGCTCGACACGACTCCTTTCAACAGGAACGTGTCGCCAATGATACGTACTTCGAATACTTCACACCATCTCCGGGCTTCTCCCGTTTTGCAAGACACGTCGCCAAAGATTGATCCTGCGGGATGTAGGCTCAATGTCTGGAAGTCGATGGCGGAATTCGTGGCCAGATCTCCCGTGATCGTATAGTTGTGGTAATAATCATCAACAATGGGGTCGGAAAAGATGGCACTTCCGGATTGGTACGAAGTATCACCATTGGCATCCGTGATGATGGATATGAAACGCCATTTACCGGCAAGCGACGGAGGGTTGTAAGTGTAGCGCTGCAAGTCTAGGAGACCGACGATTTTATTGTCGTAGGTATAGTGGAGGGAGCCAAAGTTGGCACCGATAAAAGAAATCGATGCTGTCCCGACGGGGGTAGCCTTCACGTCGGTTGCGGAATAGTTTGGGCCGGGCGTGGGGCCGGTGGTGCGATATAGAGGGACATCATATACACCAAGGTAAATTGTTGTAATGCAAGATATGTCGGCGTGGGCGCACATAATGGAACTTCCTCCCGTTGTCATCTTGCCGGACGCCTGTAACCAGACGGGGTTGCCATTGTCGTCGTAGTGATACCAAGTCGCCACGAGGGTGTCGCCCTGTTGATCAATGTTGACGCCCATGCCGCTCTGCGCGGGGTCCCACCATAGATCCTGATAGTCGTATTGATGACACAGTTCTTGATAATCAGAGCAGGAGGGGGGGAGGAGAATGGAGATATTATCCTTATCCGCCGCAAGCACCGGTGGCGCGAGCAAGGCGGCGGAGAGGAGGATGGTGTCGAGCCAGTTTCTCATCGTGGTTTTCCTTTGTGGTGAGCAAGAAATCCGCTGCGACGAGTATACACAAGTTTACAGACAAGAGGGTTACTCAGGAAGAGGCGGCCAGAGCCGCTCCCCGATCTCCGGAAATTCAGCGCGCCGCCGTCACTGTGGCGCCGAGCCGTCCGTCGGCAAGCTGGATGTCGAGCGCGTCGCCGGGATGGGCGGCGGCGGCCGAGCGCAGGATGTCGCCATCCGCGTCGCGGACGATGCCGTAGCCGCGCGCAAGTACCGCGTAGGGCCCCAGGTGTTGCAGGCTGGCGGCGAGGGTGTCCAGCTTTTGCCGTTGTGTGGCAAGGAGGATGTGGGGGGCGCGGGTCAGGCGGAGGGCGATGCTGTCGAGCCGCGTTTGTTGCGCGCCGATGGCGGGACGCCGCGCGTTCAGGCGCGCGCCGAGCTGGACGAGGCGCCGGGAGGTTTCTCCCAGATGCGCCGCCATGGCCTGCCGGAGCCGTTGTTCGTGGCGGGCGATGTTTTCGCGCGCGTGCCGCAGGCGTTCGCGGGGGTGAATGAGGCGCAGCGCGCAGCGGTCGGCGCGTTGTGCGGATATTTCCAGTTGCCGGACGATGGCTTGGCGCATGCGCCGCGCGGCGCTGGCGAGGAGGTCGCGCGCGCCATGGTAGCCGGCGCTGGCCAGTTCCGCCGCGCCTGTGGGGGTGGGGGCGCGCAGGTCGGCGGCGAAGTCGGCGATGGTGAAGTCGGTTTCGTGCCCGATGCCGCTCACGACCGGGAGCGGGCAGGCGGCGAGCGCCCGCGCCAGCGCTTCGTCGTTGAAGGCCCACAGGTCTTCGAGGCTGCCGCCGCCGCGCACCAGCAGGATGAGGTCGATGCCATCGCGCGCCGCGCGCCGTCCGGCTTTCTCCAGCGCTTCGCGCAGTTGGCGCGGGGCGTCGTTTCCTTGTACGGCGCAGGGGTAAAGCACGGCGGGCAGTCCCGGGGCGCGGCGGCGCAAGGTGGCGAGCACGTCGCGCAGCGCGGCGGCGGCGGGTGAGGTGACGATGCCGATGGCGCGCGGGTAGGCGGGCAGGGGGCGGCGGCGGGCGGGGTCGAACAGCCCTTCTTCGGCGAGTTTGTTTTTCAGGCGGCGGAAAGCCTCGAACAGGTCGCCGATGCCCGCCGGTCGCAGGGTCTCGACATTGAGCTGGTAGTCGCCGCGCGCTTCGTAGAGCGTCGCCAGCGCCCGCGCTTCGACGCGCATGCCGTTTTCGGGACGGAAAGACAGCAGTTGGGCGCGATTGCGCCACATGGCGCAGCGCACTTGGGCTTGGGCGTCCTTGAGGGTGAAATAGATGTGCCCGGAACCGGCGCGGGTGAGATTGGAAATTTCGCCGCTGACCCAGAGAAGCGGGAGGACGGCTTCGAGGGCGTTGCGCACGAGACGGTTGAGCGTGCTCACATCGATGATGCCGGGAAGGGCGGCGGGATGGGGGGAGGTGTCGTCCTGCAACGGGTTCCGCATGTTCCGGTATTGTGTAAATCCACAGTATGAAGGCGTTGCCGGGGCCGGGATGGAAAGGCGGCGGTAAACCTTCGATCGTTGGTCGGGTTTGTGTATTTGTATTCAAATCAACCGCTTACATTGTTGCATAATTTTGAGGCGAAGTGACAAGGGTGGCGTGGCTGGTGTGTTTGCGGCATGTATTCCGTGACCTTCCACAAAGTTATCCACAAGTTTTGTGGATTGCCGATAAACATCTCTCTTGCTCGCGTCGCGCGGTGGGGCTACAGTCTGGCATTTACATCAGCGGGGGGTGAAAAGCGTGTTTGCGATGTTCCAGGCTGGCGGTTGGCCGATGTGGCCGTTGTTATTGGCTTCGGTGATTGCCGTGGCGTTGATTATCGAGCGTTCGATCAGTTTGCGCCGCAGTCGCGTGGTGCCGTCCGGTCTGCTCGATCGGATCATTTCCGATCTTGGCCGCCA
This sequence comes from Azoarcus sp., assembly GCA_031259795.1. GTDB lineage: Bacteria > Pseudomonadota > Gammaproteobacteria > Burkholderiales > Rhodocyclaceae > WRNU01. Next base: position 6,633 of record JAIRLA010000019.1, on the reverse strand, counting down.
TGGCGCGCCGCCCGAGATGGTTTCGCGCGTTGCCGCCCATTCGCCGCTCGGGCGGGTGCTCGCGGCGGGGCTGCGCAACATCAAGAGTTCGCGCGAGATCATGAAGGAGTCGATCGAAGAGGCGGGGCGCGCCGTGGCGCACGATCTCGAACGTTTCCTCACCACCCTCGGCACTATCGCCGTCATCAGTCCGCTGATGGGATTGTTCGGCACCGTTGTCGGCATGATCGAAATGTTCGCGGGGGGGAGCTCGACGGGCAGGCCGGAGCAGGTCGCGCACGGCATCGCCATGGCGCTGCACGCAACCGCCTTCGGCATCATCATCGCCGTTCCGGCGACCATCTTCTGGCGTTATTTCCGCCGCTTGGTCGACGATTACGTGATGGACATGGAGCAGAAGGCGACCATGCTTGTCGAAGTGGCACATGGCGAACGCAGGCGCTGAAAGATCATGAATTTCCGTCGTGGCGGCAGCCAAAACGAACCGGAGATCAACCTCGTCCCGTTGATCGACGTCATGCTGGTCATCATCATCTTCCTGATGTTGACCACGACCTTCAACAAGACCGCCGGGCTGGAGATCGCGCTGCCCACGGCCGCCGCCAGCGGCGCGCCCACTGTCAGCGAGGAGATCGTGGTGGCGGTCACCGCGGCGGGAGACATCTTCGTCAATAAACGGCCCGTGGGCGACAAGAACGTCGACGCCATCGCCCGCTCGCTCACCAACGCCCGTCCGGCGTCAGGCCCCGAACCGGTGGTGATCATCAATGCCGACGCGCAGGCGGCGCACCAGAATGTCATCAATGTGATGCAGGCCGCGCAGCAGGCGGGACTTGCGCGCGTCACTTTCGCCACCCAGCGGGAATCCAAACGCTGAACGGGCGATGAAAAACGCGCCGCTGTTCTGGCGGCGGCGCGGCGGGCTTGCGGCGCTGCTGCTGCTGCCGGCGGCGGCGCTTTTCCGCTCCGCCGCCGCGTTGCGCCGCTGGCTTTATCGCCACGATGTCCTGCGCCGCGAACGGCTGGCGACGCCGGTGATCATCGTCGGCAATATCGCTGTCGGCGGCAGCGGCAAGACGCCGGTCGTGGCCTGGCTTGCCGATGAACTGCGCCGGGCGGGGCGGCGTCCCGGCATCGTCTCGCGCGGTTACGGCGGCGGCATGGCCGCCGCGGGGCGGCCATGCCTGATCGGCGCCGATGCCGATGCCGATGCCTGCGGCGACGAACCCGTGCTGCTCGCGCGCCTGACCGGCTGCCCGGTGGCCACGGCCAAGGATCGTCCGGCGGCGGCGCGCGCCCTGCTGGCCGCCCACCCCGAATGCGATCTCATCATCAGCGACGATGGCATGCAGCATTACCGGCTGGCGCGCACGCTCGAAATCGCCGTGCTCGATGAAGCGGCGCTGGGCAATCACCGCCTGCTGCCCTCCGGCCCCTTGCGCGAGCCGCTCGCGCGCCTGTCCGAAGTCGACCTGATCCTCGCCCACGGTGAATTGTCGCCCCGGTCGCGCGCGGCGGCGGGGACGACGCCTGTCATGGCGATGCGGCTTGCCGGGGAGCGTTTCCGCTCTCTGGCGCACCCCGGCGAATGGCGCGGCGCGGAGTTCTTCGCCGGGCGGCGCGTGCATGCGCTGGCCGGCATCGGCCAGCCGCAACGGTTCTTCGACCAACTCGCGGCCATGGGGTTGGAGGTGGTGCCGCATCCGTTTCCCGATCATTACCGTTATCGCGCCGCCGACCTCGCCTTCGCTCCCGGCGAACCCAAACTGATGACGAGCAAGGATGCGGTAAAATGCGCTCCCTTCGCCCCGCCCGACGTTTGGGAACTGCCGGTGCGGGCCATCATCGACGCCGAGGCCGTCGGCCATATCCTGGAGAAGCTGGACGATGGACGCCAGACTGCTTGAAATTCTCGTTTGCCCGTTGTGCAAGGGGCCGCTCGATTACCTGAAGGATCATCAGGAACTGGTCTGCAAGTTCGACCGCTTGGCGTTCCCGGTGCGCGACGACGTGCCGGTGCTGCTCGATGAGGAAGCGCGTGCGCTCACCGCCGAAGAAGTCGACGCGTTGCGCTGAACGCGCCGCGCGATGAACGCCCGATGACAGCGGCCATGGCATCCACCGCCTTCCGCGTCGTGATTCCCGCGCGCCATGCCTCCACCCGCCTGCCCGGCAAGCCGCTTGCCGACATTGGCGGACGTCCGATGGTGGTCAGGGTGCTGGAGCGCGCCATGGCCGCGGGCGCGGAAGAAGTCTGGGTGGCGGCCGACCATCCCGATGTGCGGGACGCGGCGCGCGCCGCCGGCGCGCGCGTCCTGATGACGCGCGCCGATCATCCGAGCGGCACCGACCGCCTCGCCGAAGTCGCCGCCACACTCGGCTGGCGCGATGAGGACATCGTGGTCAACGTGCAGGGTGACGAACCCCTGATCGACCCCGCCCTGATTGCCGCCGTCGCCCGCGAACTCGCCGCCGATCCCGAAGCCGCCATCGCCACCGCCGCGCACCCCTTGCGCGACGCCGATGAAGCGTTCAATCCCAATGTGGTCAAGGTGGTGTGCGATGCGCGCGCGCGGGCGTTGTATTTTTCCCGCGCCCCGATTCCATGGGCGCGCGACGCCTGGGCCGGCGGCGCGCGCGACTTGCCCGCGGGCTTGCCGCTTTTCCGCCACGTCGGACTGTATGCCTACCGCGCCGCCTTCCTGCATCGCTACGCCGCGCTCGCGCCCGCGCCCATCGAACGCTGGGAGAAACTCGAACAATTGCGCGCCCTTTGGCATGGCTTTCCCATCCGGGTGCTGACGCTCGAAGCCGCGCCGCCCGCCGGTGTCGACAACGAAGAAGATCTGGCGAGAGTCCGGGCCGTGTTCGCCCGCGCCTGACCGGCGGCGCCCTCTCTCCTACCGGCCTTGCCGGGACAGCCAGAAACGCGCCGCCAGCGCCAGGGTCAGGCAGGGCAGCCAGACCCACAGCAATTCGGAGCGCAACACTTCGAGACCGCGTCCGGAAAAGAACACTCGCGGACTCAAGGGCGACACCCGGATTGGCCGCCACGGGAAAAAATAGCGTTCATCGGAAAACGGCCAGAACGCGGCAACGCCCAGGCCGCCGCTCGTGGCGGCATCGAGGGCGATATGACTGGCGACGGCGGCAAAGAGCAAACCGAACGCCAGCGTCCTCCGGCAGTGCAGCAACGGCGCCGCCAGCGCCCCCAGGCCGCCGCAAATCAGGGCGAACAACAACGAATGGGAAAACCCCCGGTGCCCGAGCAAATCGGCGTAGCGCACGCCGAAGCGAAAGCCGATGACATCGAAATCGGGCAGCATCGCGCAAAACACGGCGGCCCAGAACAGGCGCGGCGAGATGCGGCGAAAACCGAGCGCCGCGCCCAGCGCCAGAGCGGGAACGGCATGCGTGACGATGGTTGGCATGCGGGAAGAATCCTGTTTTCCTGGATTGAATTGCCTTGCCGCCCCGCCGCGCCTGCAATGAACAACGAAAGGGACGGGAGCGGCGCGGCGGTTTCTTTTTTCCGCTTTCGGAAGGCGTCAGTATCTCATGGGGAAAAACGCGCGCGCGAAACAAAAGAAATGGCGAGAAACAACGGCAATGTCCGCATGATCTCCTGTGGAACTTGCCTGGCGACGGAAAAACGGGCGAGAATCGTCTCGCGCGGAAAAGGCGCGGGCTTCTTGCCTTGGCTGGAGACGCGGCCCAGGCGGGAGCATGGGTCGAAACAGGGCCGCCATTGCGGCGATCACGACGAAAAGGAAAAAACGAAAATGGCAACAAACACTTCCGGGATCACATTGAGCAACATCGAGCATTTCCCGGGTTACGTCATCACCCGGCATCTCGGACTGGTCCAGGGCAGTACCGTGCGCGCCAAGCATGTGGGGCGCGACATCATGGCGAGTCTGAAGAACATTGTCGGCGGCGAACTCAAGGGCTATACCGAACTGCTCAACGAATCCCGGCAAGAAGCACTGAACCGCATGCAGGCGCAGGCGCGCGCCGTCGGCGCCAACGCCGTCATCAACGTGCGTTTTTCCACCGCGAACATCGCCGCGGGCGCGGCGGAAATCCTCGCTTACGGCACGGCGGTCGTCATCCAGCGCGAGGTATGAACATGGCGGACGACCTCATTGCAATTGCCTTCATTATCTTCCTGGCCGCTGTCGGCTACATTTTCGGTTCGATCGGACAGCGCCGCCATTACCGTTCCATCACGCAGCGCGAAGCGCAATACCGCGACATTCTCGTGTTCAACGAAAAATTGCCGCCCGCCGAATTCGCCGGACAGGATTTCGCGCTTGTCTGCGGTTCCGTCGTAATGGGCGGCGATTATTTTCGCCAGATTCTCGCCGCGCTGAAAATGATTTTCGGGGGCCGCCTCAGCAGCTTCGAGGCCATGCTCGACCGCGGACGCCGCGAAGCCATCCTGCGCATGAAAGCGGAAGCGCGCCGCAAGGGCGCGCGCGCCATCTTCAACGTGCGCCTGGAGACCAGCACGCTGTCTTCCGCCGAGAGAAACAACAAGGGCGGTTTGCCCTGCATGGAACTGATCGCCTACGGCACCGCCTGGCGCGCGCCGGACGGAGCGGAAAAACGTGCCTCCTGAAACGCGGCCGGGGGCGGGAACGGAGTACTCCAACCCGGAAGTCCCGCATGAAGTCAACGTCAGCGAACGCACGCCGCTGCGCGATTTCCTGCGCCTGTCCATCGGGCTGGGGCTGAGCGTGGTCGCGGTGAGCGCCACTGTCTTCTTCACCGCCCGTCTCTGGGCGCCGCTCATTCCTTTCCGCTATGAAATGGCGGTCGCGGATGCCGTAGTGGAAAAGATCGGCAAGGAATCCCCGTCGTCGCCCTGCGAAGCGCAAACCCGGCGCGCCCTGCAAACGCTCGCCGACGGCCTGGCCGCGAAAATGGCGCTGCCCGGGGAGATGACGATCCGCGTACATGTCGGCTCCGACAAGACCCCCAATGCCTTCGCCATGCTGGGCGGCAACATCGTCATCAACCGCGGGCTGCTCGAACACGTACATTCCGAAAACGCGCTGGCGATGGTGATGGCGCACGAAATCGGCCATATCAAACACCGCGACCCCATCGTCTCGCTGGGCGGAGGCATCGCCGTAGCGCTGCTCTTTTCCGCCGCCTTCGGCGGTTCCGACGGTGGCACGCTGGCGGGATGGGCGCTCGGCCTCACGCAGATGTCCTTCTCGCGCAGTCAGGAAGAACGGGCGGACAAGGAAGCGCTCGCGGCGCTGCAAGCCTATTACGGCCATACCAGCGGCGCGGATGAATTTTTCGCCTATATCGTGGAAAAATACCCGGAACTGGCGCGGCTGCCAGCCTTCGCCAGCACCCACCCCTCACCGCCGTCGCGCCTGCAAACCATACGCGCGAGTTTTCCGCCCGTGCCGCGCCCCCTGAAACCCTTGCCGGGTTGTTCAAAGGGCAAATGACACACGATGGAAGAGAGCCGACAGCAAGCGGGGGAGGGGACGGCAAGCGGCTGTGATTGAGGAATGGTCATGCCGCGCGGGGAAGGCAAAGCGCCGTCATTACGAAAGCCGCTCCACCTCGTCATTGCGAGGAGCGCAGCGACGCGGCAATCCAGTTCGTTCTGTCCGGCGCGAAGCGCCGCTGGATAAAAAGGGGGAGGAAGGAAGGAGACGCCTGTCCACTCCCCACAGCAAAGGAAACAGCGGCGCCGCGCCCCGGAAGTCGCCATGTTGCCGCGGAAACAACTCGCTATTTTCCCCGCTGTGTTGCGGCAAGAGTCATGACGAACGTAATATGCCGGAAAAGCGTCACGATTCGTAGTCCTACGTGCAACCATGATCGGAGGCGGGCACATCATGAGTACCAATCGAAACAGCAACAAGGTGAAGGCCGGAGACAACAAGAACGAGGTGAAAGTCGAAGTCAACGTCGGCAATACATCCGGTTGGGTGAAGATTGTGATCGCAGTGCTCCTCACACCAATCGTTGTCGGTGTTTCTTGGCACTTCACTGCCACGAACACGCCCGGCGTGCGCGAGCGGGTTGCCGCGGCGCTCGTCAACAAAGGCGTGGCCTTGTTGGGGAAAGAGGGCAAGAGCGGGGAAGCCATCAAAGTCTATGAGGAGTTCGTCAGCCGCTTCGGCGCGGACGACTCGCCCGGCGTGCGCGAAGCAGTTGCCAAGGCACTCGTCAGCAAAGGCGAGACCTTGGAGCAAGCGGGCCAGAGCGGGGAGGCCATCAAGGTCTTTGAGGAAATCGACAACCGCTTCGGCAAGGATGCCTCGCCCGGCGTGCGCGCGGTGGTTGCCGCGGCGCTCGTCAATAAAGGCGCGGCTCTGGGGCAAGCAGGCCAGAGCGGGGAGGCAATCAAGGTTTTTGAGGAAGTCGTCAGCCGCTTCGGCGAGGATAAATCACCCAGCATGCGCGAGCAAGTTGCCAAGGCGCTCGTCAACAAAGGCGCGACCTTGGGGAAAGAGGGCAAGAGCGGGGAAGCCATCAAGGTCTATGAGGAGGTCGTCAGCCGCTTCGGCAAGGACGACTCGCCCGGCGTGCGCGAGTGGGTTGCCAAGGCGCTCCTCTACAAAGGCGTGACCTTGGGGCAAGAGGGCAAGAGCGGGGAGGCGA
>JAIRLA010000300.1 GCA_031259795.1 Azoarcus sp. | reverse complement strand
AGTCGCCACCCGCGCAATACCGATGCCCAGCCCCCCGAAGCAGGCGAGCAAGACAATCCAGCCGAACGCGGGACGTCGGGACGGGGCGCTCATGGGCGGTTCCCGGTGACGGAGCTTCGCTCGACCGTCATTGCCAAGGGCTGCGCGCCTCGCAATGACGAGGCGGGGAGGCTTTTGTGATAACGAATTCTTCCGATGAACTCCCCTCCCCCGCTTGGCGGGGGAGGGTGCCCGAAGGGCGGGAGAGGGCGCTGTTCCAACCGGCGCGCAGCGCCGCTGACTGAAAGGGAGGAAGGAAAATGAAATGCCCCGTCCATTTCCCGCCGCAAGAAAATCAGCGTCGCTGCGCTCCGCATGGAGCGAACTGGATTGCCACGGCGCTGCGCGCCTCGCAATGACGAAGCGGGGAGGCTTTTGTGATGACGAATTCTTCCGATGAACTCCCCTCCCCCGCTTGGCGGGGGAGGGTGCCCGAAGGGCGGGAGAGGGCGTCGTTCCATCCGGCGCGCAGCGCCGCTGGATAAAAAAGGGGAAGGAGGAAGGAGACGCCTGTCCACACCCCGCCGCCGCGAAGAAATCAGCGTCGCTTCGCTCCGCATGGAACGAAGCCCTCTCCCGGCCTTCGGCCACCCTCCCCCGCAAGCGGGGGAGGGAAGGAATCCATCGGAAGGACTCGTTACGAGCGAGGAGGGGAATTCTTTGGAGAGACTCGTCATTGCGAGGGCCGCAGGCCCGTGGCAATCCAGTTCGTTCCAACCGGCGCGCCGCGCCGCTGATGCCGCCGCGCTCGTTCTGGAGCCGGACTCGGTCTTCCTGGCTCCGAGCCAGACTTTCCTGGCTTCGAGCCAGATTGATTTGGCTCCGAGCCAGACTTTCCTGGCTTCAAGCCAGATTGATCTGGCTCCGAGCCAGACTTTCCTGGCTCTGGGCCAGATTGATTTGGCTCCAAGCCAGACTTTCCTGGCTCTGGGCCAGATTGATCTGGCTCCGAGCCAGACTTTTCTGGCTTCGAGCCAGATTCCCCCGGCTCCGAGCCAGATTGATCCGGTTTGGCATCCGCCCTGTTCTCTCGAAGAATTCCCCTCCCCCGCTTGCGGGGGAGGGTGGCCGAAGGCCGGGAGAGGGCTTCCAACCATCCGGCGCGCAGCGACGCTGATTAAAAAGGGGGCGAAGGAAAAGAACGCCTGTCCACTCCCCGCTGCCAAAGAAAACAGCGTCGATGCGCTCCGTATGGAACAAAGCCCTCTCTCGGCCCTATGGGCCACTCTCTCCCGCCAAGCGGGGGAGGGGAATCCATCGGAAGAACTCGTCATTGCAAAAGCTCTCCCGCTCTCCCCATTTCGTCATTGCGAGGCGCGTAGCGCCGTGGCAATCCAGTTCGTTTCATCCGGCGCGCAGCGCCGCCGACTTTATGCGGTGTTCCGAACCTGTACCGCCAATGCGGATTTCGAGGGAGTGCGCGTATCCCCCGAACCGAAGTCAGCAAACGATGATCTCTGGATAGCCCGAAATTATTTGCAACGGGGAAGGCGCGTCAGAAAGTGGTTTGACTGAGACCGCGCCAAGAAGATACCGGGGGCGGGGGGTAACCGGCTCGACGGCAAGCGAACCGGATTGGCCGCTCGGACCCGGCTTATTGTGGGTCAAGGCCAAAAGCCGCTCAACGCATTGATTTCATTATATCAATGGCGGAGAGGGGGGGATTCGAACCCCCGTCAGGGATTACCCTGAACACGCTTTCCAGGCGTGCGACTTAAACCGCTCATCCACCTCTCCGTGGCAGGGGGCGAATTCTAGCGGCTTTGGGCGAAAAGAGGAAGCGGGCGCGGGCGCGGGCGCCGGACGGCGGCGCGAGGTGGGCGGACGGGAAGGGATCGGTTATGATCGCGCTTTCCCGCTATACAACTTCCATGACCAAATACGTCTTCGTTACCGGCGGTGTCGTTTCCTCGCTCGGCAAGGGTATCGCCGCGGCCTCCCTCGGCGCCATCCTGGAGTCGCGCGGCATCCGCGTCACCCATCTCAAGCTCGATCCGTATATCAATGTCGATCCGGGCACGATGTCCCCGTTCCAGCACGGCGAGGTGTTCGTGACCGAGGATGGCGCCGAAACCGATCTCGATCTGGGACATTACGAGCGTTTTTCCAGCGCCAAGATGTCGCGGCGCAATAATTTCACCACCGGGCAGGTCTATGATTCCGTGCTGAAGAAGGAGCGGCGCGGCGAGTATCTGGGCAAGACGGTGCAGGTGATCCCGCACATCACCGATGAGATCAAGAGCAAGATCAAGGCCGGGGCCGCCGGGGCGGAGGTGGCCATCGTCGAGGTCGGCGGCACGGTGGGCGATATCGAGTCGCTGCCGTTTCTCGAGGCCATCCGCCAGATGGGGCTGGAGGAGGGCCGCAATAATACCTGCTACATCCATCTCACCCTGCTGCCGTATATCCCGACCGCGGGTGAGCTGAAGACGAAGCCGACCCAGCATTCCGTGAAGGAGTTGCGCGGGATCGGCATCCAGCCCGATATCCTGCTCTGCCGCGCCGACCGCACGATGCCGGACGAGGAGCGGCGCAAGATCGCGCTCTTCTGCAATGTCATGTCCGAGGCGGTGATCGAATGCGTGGATTCGGATTCGATCTACAAAATTCCCGGCATGCTGCACGAGCAGATGATGGATGAGATTGTTTGCCACAAGCTCGCCATTCTCGCGCGCGCCGCCGATCTGTCGATCTGGAAGAAGCTGGTCGAGGCGCTGGAACATCCGAAAGCGACGGTGGAAATCGCCTTCGTGGGCAAATACGTCGATCTCATCGAATCTTATAAATCGCTGATCGAGGCGCTCAATCACGCCGGGATGCATACCGGGGCGAAGGTCAATATCCGCTACATCGATGCCGAAGACATCGAGGCGCACGGTTGCGGCGCGCTCGAAGAAGTCGACGCCATCCTGGTGCCGGGCGGTTTCGGCAAGCGCGGCACCGAGGGCATGATCCACGCCATCGCCCATGCGCGCACGCACGGGGTGCCGTATCTCGGTATCTGCCTGGGCATGCAGCTCGCGGTGATCGAATATGCGCGCAACGTCGCCGGACTCGCTGGCGCGCACAGCACCGAACTGGAGCCCGATACTCCGCATCCGGTGGTGGCGCTGATTACCGAATGGGCCGACCGCGAAGGCCGCATCGAGCGCCGCGACGCGCATTCCAACCTCGGCGGCACCATGCGCCTGGGGGCGCAGCGTTGCCTGGTCGTGCCCGGCACGCTGGCGGCGGACATCTACGGCAAGGAGGTCAACGAGCGCCACCGCCACCGCTACGAAGTCAATAATTTCTATGTTCCTCGCCTGGAAGCCGCCGGACTGGTGATTTCGGCGCGTACGCCCAACGAGAACCTGACCGAGATCATGGAATTGCCGCCAGAGCGGCATCCGTGGTTCTTCGGCGTGCAGTTCCACCCTGAATTCACGTCCAACCCGCGCGCCGGGCATCCGCTTTTCATCGCCTATGTCAAGGCGGCGCTGGCGCGGCGGGCGGCAAATGGAGGCGCATCGCTATGAATCTATGTGGTTTCGAGGCCGGTCTCGACCAGCCTCTTTTCATCATCGCCGGCCCCTGTGTGGCCGAGTCCGAACAATTGTGCGTGGATGTGGCCGGGCGGATGCTGGAAATCTGCGCCATGCTCGATATTCCCTATATTTTCAAGGCGTCCTACGACAAGGCCAACCGCAGCGCGGGGACGAGCTTTCGCGGGCGCGGCATCGCGGCCGGGTTGAAAATCCTCGCCGCGGTCAAGGCGCAGCTTGGCGTGCCGGTGCTCACCGATGTCCACACCGAAGCCGAGGCGCCCGAGGCCGCGGCGGTGGCCGATGTATTGCAGACGCCGGCCTTTCTCTGCCGGCAGACGGATTTCATCCACGCGGTGGCCGCAACCGGCCGGCCGGTCAACATCAAGAAAGGCCAGTTTCTCGCGCCCGGCGATATGAAGAACGTGGTCGCCAAGGCGCGGGAAGCCAACGGCGGCGCCGACGCCATCATGGTGTGCGAGCGCGGCGTCTCGTTCGGCTACAACAATCTCGTCTCCGACATGCGCGCCTTGGCGATCATGCGCGAGACCGATTGCCCGGTGGTGTTCGACGCCACCCATTCGGCGCAATTGCCGGGCGCGCGGGGAACGTCCTCGGGCGGGCAGCGCGAGTTCGTGCCGCTCCTGGCGCGCGCGGCGGTCGCGGTGGGGATCGCGGGGGTTTTCATGGAAACTCATCCGAATCCCGACAAGGCCCTCTCCGACGGCGCCAATAGCTGGCCGCTCGGCCAGATGGAAACCTTGCTGGCGACGCTGAAAGAACTCGACCGGCTGGTCAAATCCGCCCTGCTCATGGAGCAGCCGGGCTGACCGGACAGGCGCGGACACGGACAGTTGCAACAGCCAATCCGGCAAATCATCAAAACCCGACAGGAACCAACACATGAGTGCAATCGTTGATGTGATCGCCCGCGAGATTCTCGATTCACGCGGCAACCCCACCGTCGAAGCCGACGTGCTGCTCGAATCCGGCGTCATGGGCCGCGCCGCCGTGCCCTCGGGCGCTTCGACCGGCGCGCGCGAGGCCATCGAACTGCGCGACGGAGACGCGGGCCGCTTCCTCGGCAAGGGCGTGCTGCGCGCGGTCGAAAACACGAACACCGAAATCTCGGAAGCGATCATCGGGCTGGATGCCGAAGAGCAGACCTTCATCGACCGCACGATGATCGACCTCGATGGCACCGACAACAAGTCGCGCCTTGGCGCCAATGCCATCCTCGCCGTGTCGATGGCCGTGGCCAGGGCCGCCGCCGAAGAGGCCGGGCTGCCGCTTTACCGCTATTTCGGCGGCGCCAGCCCGATGGTGATGCCGGTGCCGATGATGAACGTCATCAACGGCGGCGCGCATGCCAACAACAGCCTCGACATCCAGGAATGCATGATCCTGCCGGTGGGCGCGAAGAGCTTCCGCGAGGCGCTGCGCTGCGGCGCGGAGCTTTTCCATCATCTGAAAAAGATCACCGGCAAGAAAGGCTTTCCTACCACCGTCGGCGACGAGGGCGGCTTCGCCCCCAATGTCTCCGGGACGGAAGAAGCCCTGCGCCTGATCCTCGAAGCCGCCGCCGCCGCCGGTTACGAGCCGGGCGTCGACATATTGCTGGCGCTCGACTGCGCCGCCTCCGAGTTCCACAAGAATGGCCGCTACGAATTGCAGGGCGAGCGGCTCTCGCTCGACAGCCGGGGCTTCATCGACTACCTCGCCGCGCTCGTCGACAAATTCCCCATTGTTTCCATCGAAGACGGCATGGCCGAGGACGACTGGGAAGGCTGGAAACTGCTCACCGAGCGTCTGGGCAAGAAGGTGCAACTCGTCGGCGACGACCTTTTCGTGACCAACACCCGCCTTCTCGAACAAGGCATCGCCCGGGGCGTGGCCAACTCGATCCTCGTCAAGATCAACCAGATCGGCACCCTGACCGAAACCTTCGCCGCGGTCGAAATGGCCAAGCTCGCCGGCTATACGGCGGTCATCTCGCACCGCTCGGGCGAAACCGAGGACAGCACCATCGCCGACATTGCCGTGGGACTGCGCGCCATGCAGATCAAGACCGGCTCGCTATCGCGCTCCGATCGTATTGCCAAGTACAATCAGCTCCTGCGCATCGAAGAAGAACTCGGCGACGCGGCCAGCTATCCGGGCCGGCGCGCGTTCTACAACCTGCGCTGAAATCCGGGGGCGCGGGTTGCCATCGATGGCGATGCCCGCGCCGCGTTCTCCCTCCCTTCCTGTGGCGCCGCCCTGGCGCCGGTTCCGATGCGCTGGCCCATCGTCATTCTCGCCCTGCTGCTTGCCGCGCTGCAATACCCGCTGTGGCTGGGACGGGGCGGATGGCTGCGCGTGTGGGAAATCGAAAAGGAATTACAGGCGCAGCGCGAACAGAACCTGCGCCTTGAGCAGCGCAACGCCAGCCTCGATGCCGAAGTGCGCGACCTCAAGACCGGCTCGGACGCCATTGAGGAGCGGGCGCGCTATAGCCTCGGGCTGGTGCGTCCGGACGAGATTTTCGTGCAGATCCCGCGGGAGCCGCCCCGGCGGGAAGACGCGCAGACGCCGCGGCAATAGCGCCGCCGCTTCCGGCTCCGGTCAATATTGCCGTTTGAGCAGGTGGCTGTTGGCGATGTAGAGCGAAACCAGCAGGACGAGAATGGCGAACGAGTAAATCAGCGTCGACTGGGGCTTTTCGTGATCGACAATGATGAGCCTGACGATCGCGGTGATACCGATATAGATGAAATAGCGCAAGGGGAAATGAAATTTGGATTCAAAATACTTTGCGATCAGGGCGATGAATTCAAAATACAAGAACCAGATCACAATCCCCTCGATCATTTCATAGCCGCCATGACCATGATCGTTCTTCAGCAGGATCAAAACCAGTATCCAGGTTTCCCTGAGCAGGAAAGCCAGCAGGATCACGACCAGGATGCACAACATGAGCGCGAGCAAGCGCTTCATGTTCTTCGCCAGCGCCCGGGCCTTGATCTGTTCGGAAAATCGTCTCTTCATGCGCTGTCGATCATGTGGATAACGAGGCGAACATATCAGCGGGATGTGTCGCAACGGTGACGGGCGACGGTCATCATGGCGCGGCGCACAAAAGTTTGACCTCCGGGCGGCGACGGAGTTAAGTTTCGCCTTTTGGTTTTTGTTTTTTCGTTGACCGGCGCCCGCTGGCGCGGCCGCCGCCTGTTTTTTATTGGAGCAGAGATGCGATTGATTTTGTTGGGACCGCCGGGAGCGGGCAAGGGCACGCAGGCGACCTGCATCAGGGAAAAACTCGGTATCCCGCAGATTTCCACCGGGGACATGCTGCGCGCGGCGGTGCGGGCGCGCACGCCCCTGGGTCTGGCGGCAAAGGAAGTCATGGAGGCGGGCCAGCTCGTCTCCGACGACATCATCATCGGACTGATGCAGGACAGGATCAGCCAGGACGATTGCAAGGCCGGCTACCTGTTCGACGGCTTTCCGCGCACCATCCCGCAGGCCGAAGCCCTGAAAGGTTCCGGCGTGGCGATCGACATCGTGCTCGAAATCGATGTGCCCGACGCCGAAATCATCAAGCGCATGAGTGGCCGGCGCGTGCACTTACCCTCGGGCCGCACCTACCACGTCCACCATAATCCGCCCAGGAGCGAGGGCCGGGACGACGTGACCGGCGAAGCGCTGATGCAACGCGACGACGACCTTGAAGAAACGGTGCGCAAGCGCCTGGAGGTCTACCACGCCCAGACCGAACCGCTGGTCGAGTTCTACCGCAAATGGGCGGCGACCGATCCTCCGCGCGCACCGCGAATCCGCAGGATCTCGGGGCTTGGCGCCGTCAGCGAGATCACCGCGCGCGTATTTACCGCGCTGCGCTGACGCGAGCCAGAGCATCAAATTCCGCGCAGTCCAGAGCGCTCGCCGGATAAGGATGCCGCCGCGCTTGGGCGTGGTGCGGTATTTGCCATGACCATGGCCGTGCCGCGTCACGAGCCGGGCGGCAAGGACGCGCCCGGATCCTGGCGGGCTTTCCCGGCCGGAAGCCGATCTGGAATCTGTTCCAATAGGCCCGTCTTGAACCGCCGCATGGATCGCCGCGTCGATTCGCTCCTCGCAATGACGAGGTGGGGGCGGCATCAGCGGCGCTTCGCGCCGGATGGTTGGCTCCCCCCCTCTCCCGGCCTTCGGCCACCCTCTCCCCCCTGCGGGGGGCGAGGGGAGTCCATCGGGAG
>JAIRLA010000257.1 GCA_031259795.1 Azoarcus sp. | reverse complement strand
TAAGCACAGGCGTATCTCCCCTCCTCGTTCAGCGCCGCCATCATCGCCAGCAAGGTGCTGGTCTTGCCCGTCTGGCGCGGCGCGTGCAGCACGAAATAACGCTGCCCGGCAATGATCTGCTGGACTTCGACCCAGTCGAGACGGGTGAGCGGGTCGATGTGGTAGTGGTTCTCCGGCTGGATGGGGCCGGCGTTGTTGAAGAAGCATTCCATGGCGGACTCGGTCGGGGAGGGCGCGAGTGACAAGAATAGCACTGGCGCATCATGCTCGCGGAGATTCCGGACGCCCTCCCCTCCCCTCCCCCGGCGGCAAGAGAGCGTCCGCGCACCGCGACCAGTTTTACCCCGCGCTCACCGCCAGCATCAGTTGATTGATGCGCTTGACGAAGCTCGCCGGATCATCCAGCGTACCGCCTTCGGCGAGCAGCGCCTGATCGAAAAGCACTGCCGCCCAGTCATCGAACTGCTTGTCTTCACTCTTGAGGCGCAGCACCGCCGGATGATGGGGGTTGATTTCGAGAATGGGCCGCGAGACAGGCGCGTCCTGCCCCGCCGCCTTGAGAATGCGGCCCAGATTCATCCCGAGATCGTGCTCATCCGCGACGAGGCAGGCCGGAGAATCCGTCAGGCGCAGCGTCACCCGCACATCCTTCACCCGCTCGCCGAGACTCTTCTTCACCTTTTCGAGCAGATCCTTGTATTCGCCAGCGGCCTGTTCCGCCTCCTTTTTCTCTTCCTCGTCTTCGAGCCTGCCCAGATCCAGCCCGCCCTTGGCGACGGATTGCAACGGCTTGCCGTCGAATTCGGTCAGATTCCCCGTCACCCATTCGTCGACGCGATCGGAGAGCAGCAGTACTTCGATCCCCTTCTTGCGGAAGATTTCGAGATGCGGGCTATTCCTGGCCGCATTGAAACTTTCGGCGGTAACGTAATAAATCTTCTCCTGCCCTTCTTTCATCCGCTCGACGTAATCCTTGAGCGAAACGATTTCCTCCGCCGTATCGGCATGCGTCGACGCAAACCGCAGCAAACCGGCGATCTTCTCCTTATTGGCGTGATCCTCGCCGACGCCTTCCTTCAGCACGCGGCCAAATTCCTTCCAGAACGTCGAGTATTTCTCCTTTTCCGCCGCCTCCTCGCCATTGGCGAGCCCCTCCAGCAAACCGAGCACCTTCTTCGTGCAACCTTGGCGGATCGCGTCGATATCGCGCGATTCCTGGAGAATCTCGCGCGAAATATTGAGCGGCAAATCGGCGGAATCCACCACGCCGCGCACAAAGCGCAAATAGAGCGGCATCAGCTTTTCGGCATCATCCATGATGAAAACGCGCCGCACATAAAGCCTGACGCCATGGCGGGCATTGCGGTCCCACAAATCGAACGGCGCGTGCGCCGGAATATAGAGCAATTGCGTATATTCCTGCCGCCCTTCCACCTTCGCGTGCACCCACGCCAGCGGTTCATCGTAATCGTGACCGATATGCCTATAGAACGCCTTGTAATCCTCATCGCCGATTTCATTGCGCGGACGCGCCCACAGCGCATTGGCCTGATTGACGGTTTCCTCCTCCTCGCTCTGGACTTCAGCCTTTTTCTCCTCATCCCATTTCTCTTTCTTCATCAAAATGGGCTGGACGATATGATCGGAATACTTGCGAATCAGGCTCCGCAGCCGCCAACCCGAAAGCAAATCCTCCTGCCCCTCGCGCAAATGGAGCGTAATTTCGGTACCGCGCGCGGCGCGCTCGACAGTCTCGACGGTATAAGCGCCGGCATCGTCGCCGCTCATCGCGCATTCCCAGCGCACCGCCTCCGCCGCCGGCAAACCGGCGCGGCGGGTGAGCACCGTCACCTTGTCGGCAACGATAAAAGAAGAATAAAAACCGACGCCGAACTGCCCGATCAAATGCGCGTCCTTTTGCTGATCGCCGGTCAACTGCCCGAAAAACTCGCGCGTGCCGGACTTGGCAATCGTCCCGAGATTGGCGACAACCTCGTCACGGCTCATACCGATACCATTATCGCCGATCGTGATCGTCTTCGCCTCGGCATCGAAAGCCACGCGGATGGCGAACTCGCCGTCGCCCTCGAACAAATCGGGCTTGTCGATCGCCTCGAAGCGCAGCTTGTCACAGGCATCCGAAGCATTCGAGATCAGTTCGCGCAGGAAAATCTCGCGGTTGGAATACAGCGAGTGAATCATCAGGTGCAGCAGTTGCTTGACCTCGGCCTGGAAATTCAGGGTTTCGGCGGTTTGCGCGTGCGTCATCAGCGTCTCTCCATGGTGATTGAGAAATTTCGTGCCTGCCCATGTGGGGACCAGGCGCGCGAGTTTCAAGGCCCGCCCCTCTCCAGCCCGCCCATCCACCTTCCTCTATAATCAGACCAACCCTGCCATACGCATCCGGCAAGCCATTTCGACCAAAAAAGGTCTCGACATGAAAACGATCCTGCTCATCCTGAGTCTATGCCTTTCCTGCGTCGCGGCGGCGGGAAGCGTCTACCGCTGGACGGACGAACAAGGACAAGTACATTACAGCGACGCTCCGCCCGCGGGCGTGAAAGCAAAGCCGGTCGAAACCGGCAACATCACCATCATCCCCACGCCCCCCGCTTTCACCCCCGAGGCGCTGGCAGCGAACCGGCAAGCCTATCGCCAGGCCAGGGAAGAACGCAAACTCGCCGAACTGCAAGCCCAACTCGAAGAAGAACGCGCGGCGCGGCGGGAAGCCGAGCGCAAGACCGCCCTGCGGGAAGCCTGCCAACGACAACACGCCGCCCCCTGCAACGATGAAGGAGCGCCGCTGGAGCCGGTCGTGCGCACCGTCATCACCCACGGCACATGGTTCCCGCCCCATGCGCATCGCCCGCCGCATCGCCCCCGCCCAGGCGGACATCGCCCCCGCCCCCCCAAGCCCCCGCTCCACACCGAACAGCCTCGACGCCCCTCAACGAGCGTTTCCATCCGGCGGCATTCCGCGCCCCTCCCCGAAAAATAAGAGTGATGCCTCATGAATAGCTTAATGCTAGAACAATATCCCGTTCAAAGTCTCCGGAGCCATGATAGACTCATGGGATGAGAAAAAGCCACCCAAGCGATATCAGTCGCGAACAATTCGAAGTCATCAGGCCGCTGCTGGAGAGCGCGCGCAAAAAGGCCTGTCCGCAGCAAGTGGAACTGTACGAAGTCTTCTGTTCAGTGCAGTACCTGCTCAAGAACGGCCCCCAGTGGCGGGCGATGCCGGTCGACTTTCCCAAGTGGCGCACCGTCCATTCGTATTTCACGATCTGGAGCGAGCCACGCGAAGGGGACAGCCTGCTGGAGCAGGCTTTAAAAAATCAGGTTGGCGCGGCCCGGAAGAAATTGGGGCGCGACGCTTGTAGCACGCTGTCAATCGTGGATGCGCAGAGCGTCGAGAACACGGACACGGCAAAGAGCAAGGGCTATGATGCGGGCAAGCCGATGCTGGTTACGTAGACGATCCCTTTGCGCAAAAGGTGCGCGAGTACTGGGTGAGCATGTGACGGCACAAATTGCCAGCACTCTTTTTGCACAAATTGCCAGCACTCTCTTTGCCAGTTTGCAAACCCGCGTGGACAGATGGCAGATGGATTCTGCGCTGCAAGGATTGGTGGGTCGTGTGCGACTCGAACGCACGACCAACGGATTAAAAGTCCGCTGCTCTACCGACTGAGCTAACGACCCCTCGTGGAGAACGGCGGATGATAGTTGGCCGCGCCGATGCCGTCAACGCCCGCATCCGCGTCCGCCGGGCGCGGATCACGGGAACGGACTGGCGGCGGGCGAATGTCCATGTGTGTTTTGCGCGCCAGAATCTGCCAAGGCCGCCTCACTCATGTCCGCGCATTTTGCGTCTATTCCACTAGACAGTGTCGTCACAATACCTTTACCCATAAAGCAATACACCGGATCTGCACGGCGGCCACAAAAGAAGCCGCATTTGTGGCATAACGGGTCGCAATACCCCGCCAGCGCTTCAAATGCAGGAAAGCATTCTCCACCAGATGTCGGTACCGATAGAGCGCCTTGTCATAGGCGCGTTGCACTTTCCGGTTCCTCTTCAGCGAAATCACCACCTCCATCCCCGCCTTCTGCGCCTTCCCGACAATCGCGTTCGTATCGTAGGCGCGATCCGCTAGCAAGTATTGCGCCTCGATGCCTTCGATCAGTTCGGGCGCCTTGGTGCAATCCGCTGCGGGGTCCTCCGTGACAAGCACCTTGACCGGCATAGCATGATGCCAACGGCCAGATGTATCTGGCTGTCGAGTCCGCCTTTCGTCATCCCTATCGCCTGATTGCCGCCCCGCGCCTCGACCGCGTGGGGATGAACCTTGACATGGGTCGCATCGATCACCAGCCACTCATAATCCGGGTCACCCATCAGGCGTTCCCGCAGTCTTCCCCAAACCCCTTTGTCCCGCCAACGGCAAAAGCGCCGATGCGTGTTCTTCCAGTCTCCATACGCTTCCGGCAAGTCTCGCCACGGCGCGCCTGTGCGAAAAATCCAGGACACGCCATTGATGAATTGCCGGTTATCCCGCGCCAGCCCTACCCGAGAGCCTTGCCGGCCGGGAAGATGCGGCTCCAAAAGTAACCAAGCGTGGTCTGAGAACCTGTTCAAAGTCTCCGAAGCCATGATACCCAGATAATCTGGATTGTACGCAGCGGTTTTGAGTCTGGCGGGAAATGTCGGCGCGGAGAAGATTCAAGGCGAGACGGCGCAAGAAAGAGAAATTCCGTGCGGCGTTACACGGGCGAACCGATGCGGGCCGCCCGGGCGGGCCAGCGCCAGCGCGCCGGCGCATTTTCTGTCATAACCGTAGTATAGTCCGGGCGGGTCAACGCCAATTCTTCCTGGAAGGAGATGCCATGTGCCAGGCCGCCGAAGAGAAACACGAAAAACACCACCAACGCCACCATTGCGCATGTAATCGTACTGGCGAGTTCCATTCGGAACACCGGGTTCCCGCCAGCCATGATCTGGAATACCCGGAGGTGCGCTTTCCGGCGCGCGCGTTTCTTGCGGAAATCGGCGAGGAAAAGCTGCGCGCGCTGGTTTGGCGGCACCATGGCCTGTTGCGCGCGGATGCGGAAATCGGTCATCTTTTCGCCGCCGACGATGCGGTCTTCGCCGAGCGGATGCGGATCATCGCCAGTTTTTTCGTCGAAGCCTGTGGCGGCCCCGCCGCTTATAGCGCGACGGAAGGGAGCAATGTCTGCATCCGCAGCCGTCATTTTCCTTTCGAGATTGATGAGCGCGCCCGCGAAATATGGCTGGAAAAGCTCCATGCCGTTCTGGAAGAAAGCGAGCTTTCCCCTGAAATGCGCGAGATGTACTGGACCTGGCTGGAAGCGATGTCCATCCGCATGGTCAATCGCCGCCGCACCAAGGGGCAGCCTCTGCGCCTTTCCTATGCCGAGGCGCGCGGGCGATTCGGGAAGGGGGCGTCCGCGCGGTGAAGCCGCGTCAGGCCACGATGGCGGGGGCCTCGTTTTCCCCGCGCCGGTCGATGCGGCCGATGCGGTAGACGGTTTCGCCCGCAGCGGCAAGGCGGGCCGTGACGGCATCGGCATCGGCGGCGGACGCCACCACGACCATGCCGATGCCGCAATTGAAGACGCGGTGCATTTCATCCTGTTCGACCTGTCCCGCCTGTTGCAGCCACTGGAAAAGCGGCGGCGGCGGCCAGCTCGCGGCGTCGATGCGCGCAACGAGGCCGTCGCCGAGGATGCGCGGCACGTTGCCGGTGAGACCGCCGCCAGTGATGTGGGCAAGCCCTTTCACCGCGCCGGGCAATTCACGGAACACCGCGAGCAGGGGCTCGACGTAAATGCGGGTCGGCGCCAGCAATGCGTCGCCCAGGGGGCGGCCATGGAAATCGGCGGCAAGGTCGGGAGCGGTCGCGGCGATGATCTTGCGGATCAGCGAATAGCCGTTGGAGTGCGCGCCGCTGGAGGCCAGGCCCAGGACGATGTCGCCCGCGGCGATGTTCGCCCCGTCGATGATTTCGCTCTTTTCCACCGCGCCGACGGCAAAACCGGCAAGGTCGTATTCTCCGTCCGGATACATGTCCGGCATCTCGGCGGTTTCTCCGCCGATCAGCGCGCAGCCCGCGAGTTCGCAACCGCGCGCGATGCCCCGCACCACCGTGGCCGCCGTGTCGACATCGAGTTTGCCGCAGGCGAAATAGTCGAGGAAAAACAGCGGCTCGGCGCCCTGCGCCAGGATGTCGTTGACGCTCATCGCCACGAGATCCTGCCCCACAGTGTCGTGCCGGCCCAGCGCGAAGGCGAGCTTGAGCTTGGTGCCGACGCCATCGGTGCCGGAGACGAGCACCGGCTCGCGGTATTTGCCCGGCACGCCGAAGAGCGCGCCAAAACCGCCGATGCCGCCCAGCACTTCGGGACGCATCGTCTTGCGGGCAAAAGGTTTGATGCGCTCGACCAGCGCGTCGCCCGCCTCGATATCGACGCCCGCGTCGAGGTAGGAAAACGAAGATTGCGAAGACTGCGAAGATTGGGAGGGGCGTTGGGCGCTCAAGGCCGTTCCTTTGGTAAATCGAAGATGGAAGATAGCGCTTGAGGCCGCGCCGTCAACTGGCTACATTGAGGGACTTTTGCGGGCGCGATCCGCGCTGCCCCGCGTAAATCGGCGATTCTACTCGAAATGTCTGTCTCCCGCCTTCCCCGCCCGCGCACCGCCGTCTGGGCCGCTTTCGCTCTCGCGCTGGCCGGATTGCTCTGGCTGCTTTCCCCCATTCTCACGCCTTTCGCGGTCGCCGCCGTGTTCGCTTATCTGTGCGATCCGGCGGTCAATGCCCTGACGCGCCGCCGCCTGCCGCGCCCGGCGGCGGTCATGCTGGTGATCGCCGCGCTGGGCTTCGCGCTCGTCGCGCTCGCGCTCATCCTCCTGCCGGTGCTCTACCGCGAAGCGCTGATGCTGGCGCAGCGCCTGCCGGAATTGATCGACCTTTTCAACCAGCGCGCCAGCCCTTTCCTGGCCGAACGTTTCGATATGGAATTGCGCCTCGACGCCAGCCAGATCAGCGCATGGTTCAGGCAATTCCAGGACAGCGCACAGGATTTGCTCCCGGCGCTGCTCGCGCACGTCGGCCAGAGCGGCATGGCGATCGCCGGAGCGCTCGTCAACCTGCTCCTGATTCCGATCGTGACCTTCTATCTGCTGCAAGAATGGCCGCGCCTCATCGCCGGACTGACGCATGCGTTGCCGCGCCCATGGCTGCCGCGCACCTTGCGCCTCGTCGGCGAAATCGACCGCGTACTGGCGCAGTTCTGCCGCGGACAAGTCTCGGTGATGCTGCTGCTGGCGGCGTATTACAGCCTGGGGCTGTGGCTGGCCGGCATCCATTTCGCGCTGCCGGTCGGCGTCCTGACGGGACTGCTGATTTTCATTCCCTATGCCGGTTTCCTGGGCGGACTGACGCTCGCCGTGCTCACCGCGCTGTTGCAGGGCGGCGGCTGGGAGCCATTGATCGGCGTCGCCGTGGTCTATGGCCTCGGACAATTGCTCGAAAGTTTCGCCCTCACCCCTTATCTTGTCGGCGAGCGCATCGGCCTGCATCCGCTGGCGGTGATTTTCGCCTTGATGGCTTTCGGCCAGATCTTCGGCTTCGTCGGCGTACTCGTCGCCCTGCCGGCCAGCGCGGCGCTGCTCGTCGGCATCCGCGAAATCGCCTCGGCGTGGTTCGCCAGCCCCGTCTACCTCGGCGGCGCGGATGAGGCGGCGCGCCCCGCCCCCCCCGCCGCCGGGCGCGACGGCGAAGAACAACCATGAAACAGCTTCTCCTCGACCTGGGGCCGGATCGTCCGCCGACACTGGAGAATTTCGTCCCCGGCGACAACATCGAACTGCTGGCGGACATCGCGCTTTTCGCCGCGGGCCGCGCCCCCCTGCCGGGGGCGCACTTCTATCTGTGGGGCGCATCCGGCAGCGGGCGCAGCCATCTGCTCCAGGCCACCGCCGCCCGCGCCCGCGAGCATGGCCGTCCGGCGTTCGCCATCGCCGCCGCCGAAGTCGCCGACAATCTGCCCGCGGACGACAACGCGCTGCTGGCGATCGACGACATCGAGCGGCTTTCCCCCCCCGCTCAGATCGCGCTTTTCAACGCCTTCAACCGCGCGCGCGGCAACGGCCAATCGCTGCTGCTCGCCGGCCCCGCCGCGCCGCGGGAACTCGGCCCGGCGCTGCGCGAGGATTTGCGCACCCGCATCGGCCAAAGCCTGATCTTTGAAGTCCGCCCCCTCGACGACGCGGCAAGAACCGCCATCCTGCACTCGCTCGCGGCGCGGCGCGGCCTGCGGCTGGCCGACGACGTGGTGGGATTCATGCTCAATCATGGCCGCCGCGACCTGCCGAGCATGGCGGCGGCCCTTGGCGCGCTCGACACCGCCTCGCTCGAACACAAACGGCCCATCACCCTGCCCTTGCTGCGCCAGCTCATCCAGCAAGGCTTGCGTCTGTGAGTCTCAACAGCAAGACGGCATCTGGCCGTTGATGCGGTACGGTATGCCGGTCAGAGCGCTTGTCATGGAGAGGCCCGCAGCGGATTGCACCAAGGCGCCCGAACTGATCGAAGGCATCGAAGCATAATACCTGTTGACGAATCGTAGCTACGATACGAACGCGATTGTCGGGAAGGCGCAAGAGGCGGGGGTAGAGGTGGCGATTCCGCCGAAGAGGAACCGGAAAGTACAACGCGCCTATGACAAGGCGCTCTACCGATATCGGCGTCTGGTGAAGAATGCTGCTTTCCTGCATTTGGAGCGCTGGCGGAGCATTGCGACCCGCTATACCAAAAATGTGGCTTCTTTTATTGTGGCAACACTATCTAAAAGATGCCAACGATTGGTAGCGGGATCTTTATACTTCTCCACTTTTTCCCGTTGGACCATTCAATGGAAAAGCCGATCCGTCGCCAACCTGCCTTGGTAAAAGCACGCAAGGATGGTGAGTTTGTCCACCAAATGAAACCGATTACTCGGCATTTACCCAAACCGAGATAATAATCTGTAATGACGGAAAGCATGTACGCACCCAAACCATGCCCGCGCATGGTTTCCTCGGTTGCAATATCCATTACCGCCACTTCGTCCGCATGCAAAGGCCATGTTCCATCGCGATTGTAGTTGGTGCGATCTGCGACATGAGCGACGCAAGCAAGGCGCCCATCCGCTTCGAGGACAAATCCATCCATGCCAGCTCTGCTGAAATTAACTGTATTGCGCATTTTTGCGGTTAGACTAGCCAATAACTGTTGCCAATCGGCATGAGTCTCTGGACGTACATCGTCAGGTAGGGGATTGGGCATTTCGCCTTTCTTACTAGTTCGGGAGGCTACGATCCAATTGAGCCGATACTCATCGAATATACTCAACGCGGCACGCCGCAAAAAATTCTTTATTGTCATTTTGTTCTATTTCCTTAGCAACTTACGCAATCGAGCATAGATATTGCTTTTTTCTGCTAGCCAGTGGATTACGCTAATAGTTTCGTCGAATGCGGTCAAGCTCCTCATCAAGATTCTGTTGCGAAAATTAGGCTTAAGCAAGAAAAAACTGCAAGCTTCCACGCTACCAGTCCCAAATAAAGCTTTATGTGCACCTTCGCCTTCAGTGAAATCAAAATAGCGATAACGATTTTCATAAAAAAGCCGCTCTAACGCTTCTATTTGTAACATTGTACCCGGAGACAAATGAGCTAGCGCAGGATCATAACCAAGATAAGCATAGTAGAGAATCTCATTTTCGATAGGCAAATAGAGATAACTGACTGGTTCGCCCGCGATGAATAAAAGAAAGGCGCGTACCCTGTCCTCTTTCGCTAAATTCATCATATAAGCATGTGCTTCTTGTCCTTCGGGTAAGCCGGAATTCAATAGGCGCGCCTGATAAGTCTTACGTGAAAGTGGTATAGCGTATTCAATAAATTTTTCCAATTCTACTGGGGTACGGTATTCCAAAACCTCCACCTTCCCATATTCAGACAACTTGCGTCGTTTGCGGCGCAAGACGGAACGAGTTTTAGCTGAGAAATGATCCATATAAACATTGAATCCACAGCTCATGTCGATGAAAAAGCGGCGATAAAATTGGCGTCCTCCTGTTATATGGTCGGAATAGCATGAAAGAACTTCGCGATACCGAGCCAATGGCGCAGACAGGACGCGATATCCCTGTGCCTCGCCTTCTTCAGGAAAAGCCAACAGTTCCTGAGCCAGTAGATGATCCAACGTGAAAGAGACAGTTATCAACGGTCGCTGCACGGTGAAAAGTTGCCGCGATCCGATGACAAACTTGATATGGACAATTCCAGAAGACATTTTAATTGTACAGAATTCTTCGGGTAAATTGCTCTATGTAGCGAATTGCTGTGGATATCGGAGAGACTCTGGGAACCTCCCAAACAGGAGGACTGTCAGGCAGTCCGTTCGGGTCGAATGGCGCGCATTCAAATTGTTCGGCGTTCTTTCCAAGCCATTGGCATAGCCTCTCAAACCTGCTCCGCACAATGATATCAATTTTTGCTTTGTTTGCCGTCAATAACTCGAAATTATGCGAGACAAGGGTCGCCGCAGGCAAACCACGCTCATGACAGCGTTTCAGGACTTGAATCATTTCTTGACTCGAACACGCGTTAATCTGCAAATGTCGTAGTTTTCCAAAGTTGTCCCGAAATTGTGTAACAGGGAACTCCGCGATATTTTCAATGCGGGAACAATAA
Source organism: Azoarcus sp. (assembly GCA_031259795.1). GTDB lineage: Bacteria > Pseudomonadota > Gammaproteobacteria > Burkholderiales > Rhodocyclaceae > WRNU01. The sequence continues at coordinate 2,711 of JAIRLA010000257.1, read as the reverse complement.
TAAAGCCTTGATGAAGGATTGGCTGGGTAATCAAAAGGGTAGGAAGGATTAACGCTGCTGTCCACAGTAAAACCATTGATTGACAAAGCTTTTAGTGTGCTGATATCGATAGCGTAATTTCCTGCACGAAAAGCGGTGGGTTTGCGCGCTCCAGCCTCGACAAGGCGACTCGCGGCCAGTTCGAGTAGCAGTACTTGCTCCGCAAGAGGCAGGTTATAAAAATGTTGTAGCTTTGGATGAGAGGGCAACAGTGGTTCGGGCAGTTCATCAAGCCATTCCGGGTGAAGGTGCAATTGTACATCCTGTCCAGCTTCTAAAATGAGTCCAACAATCTCTTGCAATGGTGGTAGTCCAAAATAAAAGGAAAAAAGCGGCTCGACGAAAAAAATCGCTTTCAGGCCATTGTCTTGCAAAATCTTGAGATTGAGCGGCAATGCACCGTTTTCTTTCGCTTCAGGAGGACCATATACATAACGCTGGAAAGCATCGGGAAATTTTTCCCGCAGCCCTTTCCAGCCATTGCACCATATTTCAACATCGTAGGTGAGATGAACGCGCATTCTATTTGCTCTCGATCATTGTCCCGATTCTGTAATCAGTGAGGGTTCCAGACTTGGCGACCGAGCATCATCATATCCATGGTCTCGGTGCCGGTAATGCGCACGTCCCGCGCAAATCCGCTGCCCTGCCGCTCCGCGCGACCCGAGCGAGGCTCTTCAGCGGCTCTTTATTGTATCCGATACCGACGATTTTGTCAAGGAAGCGGCGGATGCAAGGCAATGCCTCGGCCAAGACTCCAGCCTTGTGAGTGGAAGAACGGGGGAAGAAGAGGCAGACATATGGGTATCCAAAGATTCGGTTTCGGGGAGCGTGTCAAACCGGGCAGCGCCGCCAGCCGCAATTGTCGTCATCGGCACACAATGTGCAATTGGTCCAACCCTGGACACCATGACCGCAAACGGCGAGTTTCATTTTGTTAAAATTCATTCTATCAAAATGACTGCGTTTCGTGGCATTATCTCCGGCAAAACAGCAAGTGGATGATGACTTGCAACAGGCGTCCCGGCGGCGGATTCACTCGATACCCACCGATCGCCCACAAATCATGAAAATCATGAAACTGGCCACCTGGAACATCAACTCCCTGAAAGTCCGCCTGCCCCACGTGCTCGCCTGGCTCGATGCCAATCGTCCCGACGTGCTTTGCCTGCAAGAATTGAAACTGGAGGACAAAGCGTTTCCGGAAGCCGAAATCCGGGCCGCCGGTTATCACGCGGTGATCGACGGACAAAAAACCTACAATGGCGTCGCCATTCTCTGCACGACGGCGCCGGACGAGGTGACGCGCGGCATTCCCGGCTTCGCGGACGAGCAGAAGCGTCTCATTGCCGCGACCATCGAAGGCGTGCGGATCGTGTGCGCCTACTTTCCCAATGGCCAGGCGACAGGCTCGGACAAATACCGCTACAAACTCGCCTGGCTCGACGCCCTCACCGGCTGGCTTGGCGGCGCGATGCGCGACTATCCGGAACTCGCCCTCGCTGGCGACTTCAACATCGCGCCGGCGCCGGAAGACGCGCATCCCGACTGGAAAGACGAAATCCTCGTCTCGCCGCCGGAGCGCGCCGCGTTCCAGGCGCTTCTCGACCTCGGGCTGATCGACGCCTTTCGCCTTTTCGGACAACCCGAAGGCAGCTATTCGTGGTGGGATTACCGGATGGGGGCATTCCGGCGCAACTTCGGCATGCGCATCGACCATATCCTGGTCTCGGAAGTGTTGCGGGCGGCTTGCCGCGCCTGCACGGTCGACCCCGCGCCGCGCAAACTGGAGCGTCCATCGGACCACGCGCCGGTCGTGCTCGAACTGGATATCTGATTAAGAGCCTATTCCAATAGGCCTGCCTTAAACCGCCGTATGGATTGCCACGACACTGCGCTCCTCCCGCCTCGTCATTGCGAGAGCCCCCCACCTCGTCATTGCGAGGAGCGCATCGACGTGACAATCCAGTTCGTTCCATGCGGAGAGTATCGACGCTGTTTTCTTGGCGGCGGAGAGTGGACAGGCGTCCCGCTCTTTCTTCCCCCTTTTTATCCAGCGGCGCTGCGCGCCGAATGAAACGAACTGGATTGCCGCGGGCCTGCGGCCCTCGCAATGACGAAGGGGAGGCTTTCGCATGAGGAGGCTTTCGCAATGACGAATTCTTCCGATGAACTCCCCTCCCTCGCTTGGCGGGCGAGAGGGTGCCCGAAGACCGGGAGAGGGCTTCCAACCATCCGGCGCGAGAGCGCCGCTGGATAAAAGGGAAAGAGAAACGAAACGCCCGTCCACTCTCCACCGCCAGGAAATCAGCGGCGCTTCGCGCCGGATGGTTGGCGCTCCCCTCTCCCGGCCTTCGGCCACCCTCTCCCCCCTGCGGGGGGCGAGGGGAATCCATTGGGAGAACTCGTCATTGCGAGGGGCGAATCGACGCGGCAAATCCAGTTCCTTCCAACCGGCGAAACTTCCTTCTTCCCCCGCCCCCAAAAGAATGCTGTTCGCCAGTTCATTCGCCCGGGGGGTTCGCCTGCCAGGCGGCGAGGAATTCGCGCCAGTGGGGGGCGTCGATTTTGCCCAGGGCGTCGCGCACCATGGCGACTTCGCGCGCCCAGGCGGCGGCGTCCAGGATGCCGCGCATTTTCAGGAAACGCAGGTAGACGAGGCCGGTGTTGAC
>JAIRLA010000220.1 GCA_031259795.1 Azoarcus sp. | reverse complement strand
GTCTGGCGTTTTTGCGCGGGTGCTTAGCTCAGTTGGTAGAGCGTCGCCCTTACAAGGCGAATGTCGGCGGTTCGACCCCGTCAGCACCCACCATCCCTTTGCCCCCAGACAGCATCATGGTGTCCCGGAAACCCCGCCACGGCGGGGTTTTTCGTTGGTTCGCCGTCTCGCTGCGTCTGTTGGGCAACTGTAAGATCCGCTAAGAATCCATTCCAATAGGCCCGCCTTGAACCGTTGCATGGATTGCCGCGTCGCTGCGCTCCTCGCAATGACGAGGGGGGCGGCTTTCGCAATGACGAGGGGGGGGAGGCTTTCGCAGTGACGATGGCGGGCGACTTTCGCAATGACGAGGGGGCGGCTTTCGCAATGATGATTCATGTCCCCGCCCCACCTGTTCATACAACCGCGCTCCCCGATGCCTGATACCTGATTCCTGACGCCCGACGGCGTTTCCGTGCAAGAATGCGGCGGCGGTGGGGGTATCGGTGTCGTTGGCGGGGCCGGTATGCTTGTTTTTTTGTCCGGCGCGCGGGCGCGCTGGTTTGGGCGGATGTTTTTGCGGGGCCTTTTACATGAGCCAGTCTTCTTCTTTTGTCCGTTCGACCTGGAGCAATCGCTGGGCTTTTGTTCTGGTGACGATCGGCTCCGCCGTGGGGCTGGGCAATATCTGGCGGTTTTCTTATCTCGCCGGGTCGAGCGGCGGCAGCGCTTTTGTGCTGGTGTATTTGCTTTGCGTGGCTTTGATCGGCTTGCCGCTGTTGATGGCGGAGATTCTCATTGGCCGCCGCGGGCGGGGCAATCCGGTGCAGGCGATGCTGAATACGGCGGAGGAAACCGGCAATTCACCCTGGTGGGCGCTCGTGGGATGGGTGGGGATGCTGGGAGCGCTGTTGATTTTGTCGTACTACAGCGTCGTTTCCGGCTGGATCGCGGATTACCTTTATCAGGCGGTCGTCGGGGTGCGGGTGGAGACGGCGGCGGCGGCGGAGCAGGGGTTCAGGGATCTGGCGGACGATCCTGTGCGGATGGGGTTCTGGCATACCGTGGTGCTGACGCTCTCCGTGGGCGTGGTGGCGCGGGGCGTGGTCGCGGGGATCGAGGCCGCCAGCCGGATCATGATGCCGATATTGTTCCTGATCCTCGTGTTGCTCACGCTGTGGGGGTGTGTCGTGGGCGATATGCCGGCGGCGCTGCATTTCATGTTCGATTTCAAGGCCGAGGCGCTGACGCCGGGCGTCGTCCTGGCGGCGATGGGGCATGCGTTCTTTTCGTTGAGCCTGGGGATGGGGGCGATCATGGTGTATGGCTCTTATCTCGACAAGAAGACCAGTATCGGCCAGACCAGTCTGTGGGTGGTGGGGGCGAGCACGTTGGTCGGGCTGTTGTCGGGGATGGCGATTTTTTCGCTGACGTTCGGTTACGGGCTGGCGCCCGCCGCCGGGCCGGGGCTGATTTTGCAAACTTTGCCGCTGGCGTTCGCGCATATGCCCGGCGGACGGCTGGTGGCCATTTTCTTTTTTCTTTTCGTGTTGTTCGCGGCGTGGACGTCGGCGATTTCGCTGGTCGAGCCGTTCGTGTCCTGGCTCACCGAGCGCTATGGCATTCGCCGCGTCCAGGCGGCATGGGGGACGTGGGCGCCGGTGTGGTTGTTGGGACTGGCCGTTTGCCTGTCGTTCAATCATTGGGCGGAATTCACGATCGCGGGGCTTAATTTGTTCGATGCGCTGGATCAGTTCGCCAGCAAGATCATGATGCCGCTGTCGGGCCTGGCGATCGCCATTTATGTGGGGTGGATGATGGGGAAGGCGCTCGTCCGGGAGGAGGTGCAGTTGCGCGGCGGCGCGTTCCCGTTGTGGTTCCTGGTGTTGCGTTATGTGGCGCCGCTCGGTATCGTCTTGGTATTTTGTCATAATCTGGGCTGGACGCCCTGGTAGGAGTATGGAAGATGGCGGAGAGTGGGGCTGGGGCGGTTTATCTCGACGATGTGGCGGTCGGCGAGTGTTATTCGAGCCGGGAATATGCGCTCGATGTTTCCCGGATCAAGGATTTCGCCCGCGATTTCGATCCGCAGCCTTTTCATCTCGATGAGGATTTCGCCGCGCGTTCTTTTTTCGGCGGACTGGCGGCGAGCGGTTGGCATACGGCGGCGATCACCATGCGGCTGATGGTGGAGAGCGTGCCTTTTGCCGGGGGGCTGATCGGCGCGGGGGTGGAGCTTTCCTGGCCGCGTCCGACCCGCCCGGACGATGTGCTCCATGTGGAAAGTGTCATTACCGCCATCGCGCCGTCGCGGAGCAAGCCGGATCGCGGCATCGTGACTTTGCGGAGCGAGACGTTCAACCAGCGCGGCGAGGCGGTGCAGAATCTGGTGTCGAAGCTGTTGCTTTTCCGGCGGGAGGGGTGAGGCGGAGATGGATTTTCTCGATCTTCCCCAGCTTTTGTCCGCTGCCGGCGTCGTCGTCCTGCCGGGTTCCAAGAGTATTTCCAACCGCGCCTTGCTGCTGGCGGCCTTGTGCGACGGCGTGACCGAAATCCGTCGGCTTCTCGACTCCGATGATACGGCGCGAATGCTGGAGGCTTTGCGGGATTTGGGGGTCGCATGCGTCCGTGCGGCGGATGGCGGCTGGCGCGTCAGCGGTTGCGGCGGGCGTTTTCCGGCGCGGCGGGCGGATTTGTTCCTGGGCAATGCGGGGACGGCGTTCCGCTCGCTTACCGCCGCGCTGGCGCTGGCGGGCGGGGAGTATGTGCTGCGGGGCGTGCCGCGCATGCACGAGCGCCCCATTGGCGATCTCGTCGATGCGTTGCGGCAGTTGGGCGCGGATATTGATTATCTGGAAAAGCCGGGCTTTCCGCCTTTGCGCCTGAAACCGGCGGCGCTCAGGCCGGGGGGGGTGGTCAGGGTGCGCGGCGATGTGTCGAGCCAGTTCCTGAGCGGCCTGTTGATGGCCTTGCCGCTCACGGGGGTGGAAACCACGGTGGAGGTGACGGGCGAACTCATCTCCCGGCCTTATGTGGACCTCACCCTCGCGCTGATGGCCCGCTTCGGTGTGCGGGTGGAGCGGCGGGGCGGGCAATCTTTCATCGCGCCGGCGGCGGCGAGTTATGTGTCGCCCGGGGTGTTCGCCGTCGAGGGGGATGCGTCGTCGGCTTCTTATTTTCTCGCGGCGGGCGCGATCGGCGCGCCCGCCGGGGCGCCGCTGCGGGTCGAGGGCGCGGGGCGGGATTCTCTCCAGGGCGATGTGCGTTTCGCCGGGGCGCTGGCGCAAATGGGGGCAATCGTCGAGATGGGCGGTGACTGGATGAGCGCCAGCCGTCCGCCGCGGGGTTTGCGCGGCATCACGCTCGATTGCAACGCTATTCCGGATGCCGCGATGACCCTGGCGGTGACGGCGCTGTTTGCCGAGGGCGAAACGCGGTTGACCAATATCGCCAGTTGGCGGGTGAAGGAAACCGACCGCATCGCCGCGATGGCGAGGGAATTGCGCAGGCTCGGCGCGAAGGTGGAGGAGGGGCGCGATCATCTCGCCATCGCGCCGCCCGCGCACGGCGCGTTGCGGGCGGCGGCGGTCGACACCTACGACGATCACCGCATGGCGATGTGTCTGTCGTTGGCCGCCTTCGGTACGCCATTGCGCATCAACGACCCGGGCTGCACGGCGAAGACGTTTCCCGATTATTTCGAGCGCTTCGCGCGCGCCGTCACGCCCGCGCCGGTGATCGCCATCGATGGCCCCACCGCTTCGGGCAAGGGCGCGGTGTCGGCGCGGGTGGCCAGGGCGCTCGGCTTTCATTATCTCGATTCCGGCGCGCTTTACCGGCTCACGGCTTTTGCCGCGCGCGAGGCGGGGGTGGATTGGGCGGACGAGGCGGCGCTGGCGGCGCTGGCGGCGGGGCTGGATGTCGTGTTCGACGATGGATGCATCCGGCTGGGCGGCAAGGATGTGAGCGAGGCTATCCGGCAAGAAAGCATCTCCGCCGGCGCTTCCAGGGTGGCGGCCTTGCCGCGCGTGCGCGAAGCGCTCTTGTTCCGGCAACGGGCCTTCCATCGCGCGCCGGGGCTGGTGGGCGATGGGCGCGATATGGCCTCGGTGGTGTTTCCGCGCGCCGGATTGAAGGTATTTTTGACCGCGAGCGCCGAAATACGGGCCGAAAGGCGCTATAAACAGTTGATCGACAAAGGTATGTCCGTTACTATGCCCGACTTGGTGCAAGAGTTGCGGGAGCGGGACGCGCGCGATGCCGCCCGGGCCGTCGCCCCCTTGCAGCAGCAGCCGGATGCGGTCTTTCTCGACACCACTGCGATGGGCATCGAGGAAGCTGTGGCTTTCGTACTCGATCTCGTGCGGGATCGGGGACTGGCCTCCGGCTGAAAAAAGCCGGCGCGCACGGGCATCCACCCGGCGCGTTTTTTTGCCAACTCATTTTTTCGCTGTCGCACGGCGGCCTCGCTTCTCCTTTCTACATACATGTCCACCACCCAAGCTGTTCCAGCCGGCGAAGAAAGCTTTGCCGCCCTCTTTGAAGAAAGCCTCGCGCTCCAGGATATGCGCGCCGGCGAAGTCATCACCGCCGAAGTCGTGCGCATCGACCAGAACTTTGTCGTCGTCAATGCCGGTCTCAAGTCCGAAAGCTACGTTCCGATCGACGAATTCCGCAATGATCGCGGCGAGATCGAAGCCAACGTCGGCGATTTCGTCCACGTCGCCATCGACGCGCTCGAAGACGGTTTTGGCGAAACGCGCCTGTCGCGCGACAAGGCCAAGCGCATCTCGGCCTGGAACGATCTCGAAAAGGCGCTCAACGACGGCTCGCTGGTCACGGGCATCATCACCAGCCGCGTCAAGGGCGGCCTGACGGTGATGACCAACAGCATCCGCGCCTTCCTGCCGGGTTCGCTGGTCGACATGCGTCCGGTCAAGGACACCGCGCCGTATGAAGGCAAGGAATACGAATTCAAGGTCATCAAGCTCGACCGCAAGCGCAACAACGTCGTGGTCTCGCGCCGCGCCGTGCTCGAAGAATCCATGGGCGAAGAGCGCGACAAGCTGCTCGCCACGCTCCAGGAAGGCACGGTGGTCAAGGGCATCGTCAAGAACATCACCGATTACGGTGCTTTCGTCGATCTCGGCGGCATCGACGGCTTGCTGCATATCACCGACCTGGCGTGGCGGCGCGTGCGCCATCCCTCGGAAGTGCTCAACGTCGGCGACGAGATCGAAGCCAAGGTGCT
>JAIRLA010000157.1 GCA_031259795.1 Azoarcus sp. | reverse complement strand
ACCCTGCCCCCGCGACAGTCCTCCCCCCTCGTCATTGCGAGGAGCGCAGCGACGCGGCAATCCATGCAGCGCCTCAACCTTCCGAAGCGCCACGGCAACCTGCAAGGCCGTCTGGATTGCCACGGGCCTGCGGCCCTCGCAATGACGAAGGGGGAAGTCATTGCAAGAGCAAAGGACCGTCGCGGCGGCGGCGAGCGCCTCGCAATGACGATTTCCCCCACATAGTCCCGATTCCCGACCTTCTGGCCCGCGATGATGTTCTCTCGTATTGATGCGCCCTCCCCTCTTCCCGCGCCGCCCGTCGGAGGCGATTGCGTTTTTTGGGGGTTGGCTTTGTTGCTTGTCGTGTTGGCGGCGCATGCGCCGGCGCTTGTGCCCGCTTCGTGGGCGGCGTTTGCTTTGGCGTTGTGCGGCCGTTTGTTGCCGCGGCGGCGGTGGACGCCGGTCTTGCGTTTGTTGTTTCTCGTTGCAGTGCTTGCCGCCGCCGGGGCGGCTTTTGGCTGGTTCGATAGCCGCACGTTGCGTGTCGCGCTTTTGCTTGTGTTGGCGTTGAAGTGGGCCGAGGCGCGGGAGGCGCGCGAGTTTGCGTTGTTTGCGGGCGGCGCGCTGGTGGCGGGGGCGATCGGTTTGTTGCGGTGGGGCGAATGGGCCGGGGTTGCTTTGGTGGCGCTTTTGCTTTTGTTGGCGCTCGCGGTGCTGGAGACGGCGAGCGCGGCGAATGTGCGCGGCGGACCGGCGGGGGGGGTTCCCTTCGCGGCGCGGGGGATGTTGCGGAGGGGGCTTGCGCTTTTGCGCGGCGGCGCGGCGCGCATCATGCTGGCTTTGCCGCTGGCGGCGATGCTGTTTTTCTTTTTTCCGCGGATTCCGGGGCCGCTCTGGGATATTGGCCTTTCTTTCGGTTTGCCGCTTTCGCTCGGGTTGGAGAAGTCCAATCAGGGGTTGGGGGTGTCTACGCGTTTGCGGCCCGGACAGGGGCAGGCGCAGGGCGGCGGCGGCGAGAGTGCGCCGGTGCTGGTGGCGGAATTCGAGAATTGGGTGCCGCCGACGAGCATGCTTTATTGGCGGGGGCCGGTTTATTACGATTTCGATGGGCGCGAGTGGCGGCTCGATCCGCAATATGAAGCCGGGCAAGGGCGCGTCCTGATGCGGCGGGGGTGGACGAAGGGCGGCGCTTTTTCCTCGACGCTGGCGAGGAAGACGCAGGAGATCGCTTATACGATCCGCCTCACGCCGCATGAGCGCCTCTGGCTTTATGGTCTCGATCTTCCCGCAGCGCTCGCCGCGGAGTCGTTCGTCAGCGCCGATTGGCAGGTGCTCGCTCACCGCCCGGTGGAGGCGGAGACGCGTTATCGCTTGAAGTCCTGGCTGGATTGGGAGGCGGGCGGCGCGCTCGGCGATGATCCGCGCCGCCGCGCTCTGGCTTTGCCGGCGGGGGGGAATCCCCGTTTGCGCGCGCTCGGCGCGGAGCTGGCGGCGCTGCCGGCCGAGGCTCGCGTGCGCGAGGCGCTGACCACGCTGGCGAAGGGGGGTTATAAAGTGCGCGATCATTTCGAGTTCGGCGAGGGGCCGGATGCGCTCGATGCGTTCTGGTTCGATACGCGTACCGGCAACGCCGATCTTTATGCGGGCGCTTTTGTTTTTTTGATGCGCGCCGCCGGTGTACCGGCGCGGCTCGTCACCGGCTATCGCGGCGGCAAGCTGATGGCGCTCACCGATTATGTGATCGTCAAGAAGAGCCACGCTCACGCCTGGACGGAGGTCTGGGACGAGGCGCGGGGCTGGCGGCGTATCGACCCGGTCGATCTGATCGCGCCGGAGCGTTTTGCCGATCCCCGCCCGCCCCGGAGTCAGGATAAGCCCGCGCCACAGCAGACGCCCCGGCCCGCGACGGCGGCGAAGCAGCAGCAGCCGCCACAGCAGCCCCGCCCGTCCGCGGCGCGCGAGGGCGCGCCACAGGCCGCGTCCGCGCCGCGGGCGGGTCTTGCGCTGCGAGTGGGCGGGCGGCTGGCGGCGGCGGATGATTTTTTCGCGCGCTGGATTTTCCGCCTCGATGGTCAGGCGCAACAGGCGTTGCTCGCCGGTCTGGGGGACAGGCTCGGCGAGAAGTTGGGCAAGACGCTCGGCGGCAGGTTCGCTTGGGTCTGGTTGTTGTTCGGCGCGGCGCTGGGCAGCGCTTTGGTCATGGCCGCCGCGCAGGCGCTCGCCTGGTGGCGCGAGGCGCGCCATTTGCCGCCGCCGCAACGGGATTGGAATCGGCTGGAGCGGCTTCTCGCCCGGCGCGGTTTCCAGCGCGCCGCCTGGGAATGCCCGTCGTCGTTCGCGCGCCGGGTCGGGACGGCGCGGCCCGCGTGGAACGAGGCGCTGGCCGCGCTGGCGCGCGCTTATACCGATTGGCGCTACGCCGCCGCGCGCGCCGATGCGCCCCGGCGGCTCAAGAGCGCCGCCCGCAAGCTCCACAACCTGATCCTCGCCGATACCGGCGCGCCGCGCCAGACGCCTTCACCTTCTCCGCAGTGAGTCCGCCATGTCCCGCTTGTTCCGCTTCTTTTTCCGTCTCCGTTCCGGCCTGCGCTTCTTCTTGGCGTGCGCCGCGTTCTTCGCCATGCCGGCGCACGCCGCGCCGGACGGGGCGGCGGTCATCGCCGGGATCATCGAACGCGGCGACGCCGCTGTCGCCGCTTACGATCCCGCCCAATCGCTCGCCACGGCCAGCGTCTTCTCGGCGTTGTATTTCGAGCGTTTCGAGGCGCTCGAACTCGATCTCGGTTTGCGCGACGCCGGATTGAAAAATGAGTTGGAGGTGCTTTTCGGCGCGCTCAACGGTAGCGCCATGCGCGGCGTGCCGCGCGCGCAATTGCAGGAGGCCTGGCGGGAATTGAGGGCGAAGCTCGAACAGGCGCGGGGTTATTACGGCGACGGGGCCGCCGCCGACAGCGGCTACGGCGCTTTTTTCAAGGCGATCCTCATCTTGCTGCGCGAGGGGACGGAGGCCGCGCTGGTCGTCGGCGCGCTTGTGGCTTATTTGCGCCGCGCCGGGGCGGCGGACAAGGTGTGGGTGATCCACGTCGGGGTGGCGGTGGCGATCGCGCTCTCCATTCTCACGGGCTGGGCGCTCGACCGTCTTTTGCAGGGCATCGGCGCGCCGCTGGCCGTGGTGGAGGGCGTCGCCATGCTCGCGGCCAGCGCCATGTTGTTCTACGTGAGTTGCTGGCTGTTCGCCAAGCGCAACGCGGGGCGCTGGGAGGAGTGGATCGCCCGCCAGATGGAGAGGACGCTGGGCAAGGGTTCGCTGCTCGCCCTCGGCGGCGCCGCCTGCCTCGCCGTCTACCGCGAGGGCGCGGAAACCGTGCTCTTCTACGAGGCGCTCGCCGCCAGCGCGCCCGGCGAGGAGAGCGCCATCCACGCCGGTTTCGCGCTCGCCGTCCTGCTGCTCGCCGCGTTCTATTTCCTCATGCGCAAGGCCGCCCTCCTCCTGCCTTTCAGGTTTTTCTTCAGCGTCACCTCGGCGCTGCTCTACGGCCTGGCCATCGTCTTCCTCGGGCAGGCCATCGTTGAACTCCAGGCCGCGGGCTGGATCGCCAGTATCTACTTGCCGGGCTTCCCGCAAATCAGTTGGCTCGGCATCGCGCCAAGCGCGCAAAGCCTCGGGGCGCAGGCGCTGTTGCTGCTGCTGCCGCTCGCCTGGCTCGCGTATCGCAGTTCCTTCACGCTCAAAAAGGAGAAATCATGACCAGACCAGTATCCACGCCCGCCCTCGCCGCCCTCCTCGCCCTCGGCCTGGCGCTCGCCGCCTGCGAGCGCGAAGTGCAGACTGTCGAGTGGTACAAGGCGCACGATGTCGAACGCATGGAAGTCATCGTCGAATGCAAGGAGAATCCGGACAAGCTCGCCAGGACGGAGAATTGCATCAACGCCAAGAAGGCGAACCGGGAGATTCTCAATTCCGGCCAGCGCCGCGCCCCGGCGAACGCGACGACGCCCCCCGCTCCCGACGGACAGGGCGCGGGAGGGTGAGCCGGGACAGGGCGCGGCGGCAGGCCGCGCCCGCCGATCCGGGGCTATGCGCTCCACATGGACGGGAACCCTCTCCCGCCCGTCATTGCGAAAGCCCTCCTCCCTCGTCATTGCGAAAGCCCTCCCGCCTCGTCATTGCGAGGAGCGAAGCGACGTGGCAATCCAGTTCGTTCCATGCGGAGCGTAGCGACGCTGATTTCTTTGCGGCGGGGAGTGGACGGGCGTTCCGTTGGGAGAACTCGTCATTGCGAAAGCCTCCCCCCCTCGTCATTGCGAGGAGCGAAGCGACGTGGCAATCCAGTTCCACCCATACGGAGCGAAGCGACGCTGATAAAGAGGGGGCGGGGAAAGGAAGGAGACGCTTTCATTGCTGGCCGCCCCCTGTACAAGCAAGCGGCCACGTATTTGCTGAAATACATTTTCCTGTCCGCCAACTTTTCCCGCCCTGTCCGCCGCGTTTCCGGGCAGCATGACGTTTGCCGCGCCCGTGCGATTCTGTTGCGACGACCGCACCGGCATTGCCGTCATCATTTTCCCGCCGGAAATCGGACATCATGGTTTCACTGCCGGACCCGCACGAAGAACAGCCGTTGGTCAGCGTGATTATTTCTTCCTGCAACCACGCGCCCTATGTCGAGGCCAGCATCCTCAGCGTCCTGGGGCAGAGCTATCCGCATATCGAGCTATTGGTTGTCGATGACGGTTCTTCCGATGACAGCGCCGCCCGCATCCGGGCACTACAGGCTGGCCGCGATTTCGATTTTCGCGTCCAGACCAACAAGGGTTTGTCCCGGACGCTCAATGATGCCATTGCACGGGCGCGCGGAAGTCTGATCGCGCCTTTTGGTTCGGACGACGTTATGCTCCCCGACCGTATTGCGATCCAGGTTGCCTCTATGCGGGATAAGCCGGAGGTCGGTATTTGCGCCGGGGGAATACAGATTGTCGATGCCGCCGGCCAGGTTCGGGGAAAACCTTGTTGTCCGCCGGCGCGCCGCCTGGATTTCGATGATGTATTCCTCAACCGGAAACCAGGCCCTCCCGCGCCCACCTTGTTGTTCCGCAGGGAGGCGCTGGAACGGGCTGGCGGGTTTGATCCGGAAATCCGGCTCGAAGACCTCGTCATCGAGCTGAAGATCACGCGCATGGGCTATTTTATTGATGTCCTGGAGGATTTGCTCGCTTTCTACCGGGTACATGGCAAGAACACTTATAGAAATCATCGCTTCATGACAGAAAATATATTGCGGACTTATGCGTATTTCGATGACCATCCCGACTATGCTAGGGTTTGTGCGAATTTTCGTAATTCGATGCTGTTGAAATGCGCACGGCAAGACAAGGCTCTGGCCCGTGAGTTGCTCGCCAATCTGCCGCCGAGCGCATGGAACCTGAAAACGTTGCGCGGGTTGTGGCGTTTGCTGTCGCCGGTTTGAACGGGCGACGGTTGGCGGGAAGCCGCCGCTTGCCGCTTGCCGCTTGCCGGGCGCTGTGGAGGAGACTTCCGGATCGTCATCGCGGGAAGCGCAGCCCCGCGGCAATCCGCATGAGGCGGGCGGGGTGTTGTCCGGGGCGTGCAAAAATACTTGCAATTCTGGTTTTCGCTGTTATACTGCGCCGCTTCCTGCCGCAGGGTTCTACTTGCGGTTGAGGTCGTGCAACCCGAACGGGTCCAATACTGACCGCCGCGTGGCGGGGCAAGTTGGAGATAAATTCATGATTCAAATGCAGTCCAGGCTCAACGTGGCCGACAACACCGGCGCGCGTTCGGTGATGTGTATCAAGGTGCTCGGCGGCTCCAAGCGGCGCTATGCCACCGTGGGCGACATCATCAAGGTCACGGTCAAGGATGCCGCGCCGCGCGGGCGGGTCAAGAAGGGCGACATCTATAACGCCGTCGTGGTGCGCACCGCCAAGGGGGTGCGCCGTCCGGACGGTTCGCTCATCAAGTTCGACGGCAACGCCGCCGTGCTGCTCAACAACAAGCTGGAGCCGATCGGTACGCGCATCTTCGGGCCGGTGACGCGCGAGCTGCGCTCCGAACGGTTCATGAAGATCGTTTCGCTCGCGCCGGAAGTGCTCTGAGAGGTCGGGGGAATGAACAAGATCCGCAAGGGTGATGAGGTGGTGGTGCTCACGGGCAAGGATCGCGGGCGCCGTGGGACGGTGCTGCTCCGCGTCGGCGATGAGCGTTTGCTGGTCGAGGGCGTCAATCGGGTGAAGAAGCATGTGCGCCCGAATCCGCTCAAGGGCGAGGTGGGCGGCATCGCCGAGAAGGAGTTGCCGATTCATGTCTCGAATGTCGCGCTGTTCAATCCGGCTTCGCAGAAGGGCGACCGCGTCGGGATGAAGGTGCTCGAAGATGGCCGCAAGGTGCGCTTCTTCAAGTCGAACGGCGAACTGGTGGATGCGTAAGGAGTGACAATGGCTCGCTTGCAAGAGTTTTACAAGGACAGCGTGGTGCCCGGCCTGTTCAAGCAGTTCGGCTACAAGTCCATCATGGAGGTGCCGCGCATCACCAAGATCACCCTGAACATGGGGGTGGGCGAGGCGGTCGGCGACAAGAAGGCGCTCGAATTCGCGCTCGGCGACATGACCAAGATCGCCGGGCAGAAGCCGGTGGTCACCAAGGCGAAGAAGTCGATCGCGGGTTTCAAGATCCGCGACGGTTATCCGATCGGTTGCATGGTGACTTTGCGCGGCCCGAGGATGTATGAGTTCCTCGACCGTCTGGTGACGGTGGCGCTGCCGCGCGTGCGGGACTTTCGCGGCGTCGCGTCCAAGGGGTTCGATGGGCGCGGTAATTACAATCTCGGGGTGAAGGAGCAGATCATTTTCCCCGAGGTGGAATACGACAAGATCGATGTGCTGCGCGGGATGAACATCAGCATCACGACGACGGCGAAGACCGACCAGGAAGCGCGGGCGCTGCTGGGCGCGTTCAAGTTCCCGTTCAAGAATTGAGGGTGATATGGCGAAACTGGCTCTGATCAACCGCGAGGACAAGCGCCGCAAGGTGGTGGCGAAGTTCGCCGCCAAGCGCGCCGCGCTGATTGCGCAGATCAAGGATACGAAGCTCTCCGAGGAGGAGCGCATGAGCGCGCGCTTGGCGTTGCAAGAGTTGCCGCGCAATGCGAGTCCCGTCCGTTCGCGCAACCGTTGCAGTCTGACCGGGCGTCCGCGCGGGGTGTTCCGCAAGTTCGGGCTGTGCCGCAACAAGCTGCGCGAGATTGCGTTCCGCGGCGAGGTGCCTGGTATGACCAAGGCGAGCTGGTAAGGAGAATGATGAGATGAGTATGTCCGATCCCATCGCCGACATGCTGACGCGCATCCGCAACGGCCAGCAGGCCCGGAAGGTGAGCGTGCGCATGCCTTCTTCAAAGTTGAAGGTGGCGATTGCCAAGGTGTTGAAGGATGAAGGTTATATTGATGATTACGCTATCCGCGAAGCGGCGGGCAAGGCCGATCTCGATGTCGCCCTCAAGTATTATGCCGGCCGTCCGGTGATCGAGCGCATCGAGCGCGTCAGCCGTCCCGGCCTGCGCGTCTACAAGGGGAGCGACGATCTGCCGAAGGTCATGAACGGGCTGGGCGTGGCCATCGTGTCGACGCCCAGGGGCGTGATGACCGATCGCGCCGCGCGCGCCAGCCGCGTCGGCGGCGAAGTCATTTGCCTGGTGGCTTGAGGAGGAGGATTCCATGTCTCGTGTAGCGAAGAATCCTGTCGCCATTCCGGGCGGGGTCGAGGTGAAGATTTCCGGGGCCGATCTGTCGGTCAAGGGGCCGCTCGGCGCGATGAACCATGTGGTCAGTCCGGCGGTGACGGTCGAGCGCGAGGGCGATGCGCTGGTGTTCAAGGCGCGCGAGGGCGCGGCCAACGCCAAGGCGCTTTCCGGCACGACGCGCGCTCTGGTCAATAATATGGTCGTCGGGGTGAGCAAGGGCTTCGAGAAGAAGTTGAGCTTGGTCGGCGTCGGTTATCGCGCCCAGGTGCAGGACGGCAAGCTCAATCTCAGCCTCGGCTTTTCGCATCCGGTGGTGTACCAGTTACCGGCGGGCGTGAAGGCGGAGACGCCGACGCAGACCGAAATCGTACTCAAGGGGATCGACAAGCAGCAGGTCGGTCAGGCCGCGGCCGAGGTGCGGGCTTTCCGCGCTCCCGAGCCTTACAAGGGCAAGGGCGTCCGTTACGCGGACGAGGTGGTTGCGATCAAGGAAACCAAGAAGAAGTAAGGCGCTCGTTCATGAACAAGAAAGAATCTCGTCTTCGCCGCGCGCGCAAAACCCGCGCCAAGCTCGCGGAGCTGAAAGCAGTGCATCTCACCGTGTTCCGCTCCAACAGCCATATTTACGCCCAGGTCATTTCCGGCTGCGGCGCGAAGGTGTTGGCGGCTGCTTCCACGGTCGAACCCGCCGTGCGCGCCCAGACGCCCACTGGCGGCAACAAGGCCGCCGCCGCGGTGGTCGGCAAGTTGATCGCCGAGCGCGCCAGGGCCGCCGGGATCGAGACGGTGGCGTTCGATCGCGCCGGTTTCCTCTTCCATGGCCGCGTCAAGACACTGGCCGAAGCCGCCCGCGAGGGCGGGCTGAAGTTCTAAGCGAGGTTTTCAATGGCCAAGCAGCAAAACCAACGCAAGCAGCAAGCCTCCGAGGAGCGCGATGATGGCTTGCGCGAGAAGATGGTTTCGATCAACCGCGTCACCAAGGTCGTCAAGGGCGGTCGGATTCTCGGTTTCGCGGCGCTCACCGTGGTCGGCGACGGCGACGGCGGCATCGGGATGGGCAAGGGTAAATCCCGTGAGGTGCCGGTGGCGGTGCAGAAGGCGATGGATGAAGCCCGCCGCAAGATAAAGAAGGTGTCGCTCAAGAACGGTACGCTGCACCATACGGTGATCGGCAAGCACGGCGCGGCTTCGGTGCTGATGCAACCGGCGCCCGCCGGTACCGGCATCATCGCGGGCGGCCCGATGCGCGCGGTCTTCGAGGTCATGGGCGTGACCGACATCATTTGCAAGTGCATCGGCTCCACCAATCCGTACAACGTCGTGCGCGCCACGCTCAACGGCCTGCTGGCGGTGAATACCCCGGCGGAGATCGCGGCCAAGCGCGGCAAGAGTGTCGAAGAAATCCTGGGGTAAGCGATGTCCGACAAGAAGATCAAGGTCACGCTGGTCAAGAGCGTGATCGGAACCAAGCAATCCCACCGCGCCACGGTGCGCGGTCTGGGGCTGCGTCGTCTCAATCACAGTGTCGAGTTGGTCGATACGCCGCAGGTGCGCGGCATGATCAACAAGGTGTCTTATCTGGTCAAGGCGGAGGGCTGAAGATGCGCCTGAATACCATCAAACCGGGCGCAGGCTCGAAGTTCGCCGCCAGGCGCGTGGGCCGGGGCATCGGCAGCGGTCTGGGCAAGACTTGCGGCCGCGGCCACAAGGGCCAGAAGTCGCGCGCCGGCGGTTTCCACAAGGTCGGCTTCGAGGGCGGCCAGATGCCCTTGCAGCGGCGGCTGCCCAAGCGCGGTTTCGTGTCGTTGACGCGCGATCGCAATGCCGAGGTGCGCCTGTCCGAACTTGCCGCCCTGCCGGTGGATGAAATCGATCTCCTGACGCTGGTGCAGGCGGGCGTGGTGCCGGCCAGGACGCTTTCGGCCAAGGTCATTCTCTCGGGCGAGATTGGCAAGAAGGTCGTCCTGCGCGGCGTTGGCGCCACCAAGGGCGCGCGCGCGGCCATCGAAGCGGCTGGCGGTTCAGTCGTGACGGCTGGCGAGTAAGCAGGGATACGATTGTGGCCAAGTCTGCTGCCGCGGTGGGAAATACCGGGAAGTTCGCCGATCTGAAACGGCGTTTGCTGTTCTTGATCGGCGCGCTCATCGTTTACCGGCTCGGCGCGCATCTGCCGATACCGGGGATCGATCAGGATGTCCTGAAGACGATCTTCGAGAGGAACGATAACGGCATCATCGGGATGTTCAATCTCTTCTCGGGCGGGGCGCTGTCGCGGCTGTCGATTTTCACCTTGGGGATCATGCCGTACATCTCGGCTTCGATCATCATGCAATTGCTGGCCGTGGCGGTGCCTCAGCTCGAAGCGATCAAGAAAGAAGGCGAGGCCGGACGGCGCAAGATCACGCAATATACGCGCTATGGCACGGTCGCGCTGGCTTTCGTCCAGGCTCTGGGCGTCGCCATCGGCATGGAAGGACAGATCAGCGACGGCCGGCCGCTGGTTCTCGATCCGGGTTTCGTCTTCCGCATCGTCACCGTGTCGACGCTGGTGACCGGAACCATGTTCCTGATGTGGCTCGGCGAGCAGATCACCGAACGCGGCGTCGGCAACGGCATCTCGATCATCATTTTCGCCGGGATCGTCGCCGGCCTGCCGGGCGCTGTCGGCGAACTGTCGGACATGATGAGCCGGCAGCAGGGATATACGTTCGTGGCGCTGGTCATCTTCGCCCTGGTGATCGTGGTGACGGCGTTTGTCGTTTTCGTCGAGCGCGCCCAGCGCAAGATATTGGTCAATTACGCCAAGCGCCAGGTCGGTAATCGCGTCTATGGCGGGCAAAGCTCGCACCTGCCGCTCAAGCTCAACATGTCGGGCGTGATCCCGCCGATCTTCGCTTCGAGCATCATCCTGTTTCCCGCGACGGCGGCGCAATGGTTCGGTTCGTCGGAGAGCATGTCCTGGCTGCGCGACATCTCTTTCGTGCTGTCGCCGGGGCAGCCGGTCTATACGATCCTCTACGCCTTGGCGATTGTGTTTTTCTGCTTTTTCTATACCGCCCTCGTGTTCAATCCGCGCGATACGGCGGACAACCTGAAGAAAAGCGGCGCGTTCGTGCCCGGCTTCCGCCCGGGCGAACAGACGGCGCGCTATATCGACAAAGTATTGATGCGCTTGACGCTGGTCGGCGCCGCTTACATTACCTTGGTATGTCTGCTGCCCGAATTCCTGCGGATGAAATGGAGCGTTTCATTCTATTTCGGCGGCACTTCGCTGTTGATTGTCGTGGTGGTCGCGCTCGACTTCAAGGATCAGGTGCAGAACTATGTACTGTCGCATCAGTACGAGAGTCTGCTGAAGAAAGCGAACTTCAAGGGGGCGGGTCTCCCGGTTCGATGACGATGGCGAAGGAAGACGTAATCGAGATGCAGGGCGAGGTGACCGAGAACCTCCCGAATGCGACGTTTCGGGTCAAGCTCGAAAACGGTCACATGGTGCTCGGACATATTTCCGGCAAGATGCGCATGCATTACATCCGCATCCTGCCGGGCGACAAGGTGACAGTCCAGTTGACACCCTACGATCTCACCAAGGGCCGGATTGTATTCCGTACCAAGTGATAGAACCCAGAAAGAGGAGCAAACCATGAGAGTACAGGCTTCCGTCAAGCGGCTTTGCCGCCATTGCAAGATCATCCGCCGTAAAGGCGTGGTGCGGGTCATTTGCAGCGATCCGCGTCATAAGCAGCGTCAAGGTTGATTCCTTGAATATTGCTGTGCTATTATCCAACGTTTCGCATTTGAAGCAGGCGAGGTAAATACGAATGGCCCGTATTGCTGGGGTAAACATTCCCAATCACAAGCACGCCGAGATCGCGCTGACCGCCATCTATGGGATCGGCCGTTCGCGCGCCCAGAAAATCTGCGACGCCGCCGGCGTCGTGCGTTCGGCCAAGGTCAAGGATCTCACCGAGTCGGACATGGAACGGTTGCGCGAGGCGGTGGGGCGTTTCGTGGTCGAGGGCGACCTGCGCCGCGAAGTGACCATGAGCATCAAACGCCTGATGGATCTGGGGTGTTACCGGGGCGTCCGCCACCGCCGCGGCCTGCCGGTTCGCGGGCAGCGCACCCGAACCAATGCCCGCACCCGCAAGGGGCCGGGCAAGGCGATCGCCGGCAAGAAGTAACAGGAAACGATAAATGGCCAAGACTGCAACCAAGATCCGTAAAAAGATCAAAAAGAACGTCGCCGAGGGCATCGCGCACGTTCATGCCAGCTTCAACAACACCATCATCACCATCACCGACCGCCAGGGTAACGCGCTGTCGTGGGCGACTTCCGGCGGCGCCGGTTTCAAGGGGTCGCGCAAAAGCACGCCATTCGCCGCGCAGGTCGCGGCGGAAGCGGTTGGGAAGGTGGCGCAGGAGTGCGGCATCAAGAATCTCGAAGTGCGCGTCAAGGGGCCGGGGCCGGGGCGCGAGTCCGCGATCCGGGCGCTCAACGCGCTGGGGATTCGCATCGCCAGCATCACGGATATCACTCCCATTCCGCACAACGGCTGCCGTCCGCCGAAAAAACGGCGCATCTGACAAGCGAGGAATAGAAACGTGGCTCGTAATCTCGATCCCAAATGCCGTCAGTGCCGCCGCGAAGGCGAAAAGCTGTTCCTGAAGGCTGAAAAGTGTTTTACCGACAAGTGCGCGCTCGAACGCCGCGCCTACGCGCCTGGTCAACACGGCCAGCGTTCCGGGCAGCGCCTGTCGGGTTATGGCGAACAATTGCGTGAAAAGCAGAAAATCCGCCGCCTGTACGGCGTGCTCGAACGCCAGTTCCGCCGTGTATATGCCGAAGCCGCTCGCCGCCGTGGCCAGACGGGCGAAAACCTGCTGCAACTGCTCGAAGGGCGGCTGGATTCCGTCGCCTACCGCATGGGTTTCGGCGGCTCGCGCGCCGAAGCGCGCCAGGTCGTCCGTCACAACGGCGTACTGGTCAATGGCCGGCGCGTGAACATCCCGTCGTATCTGGTTCGCCCGGGCGACGTTGTCGAACTGACCGAACATATGCGCGGCACCTTGCGGGTGAAAGCCGCGCTCGAAGCCGGCGAGGGACGCGGCTTCCCCGCATGGGTCGAAGTCGATTCCAAGGCCGGCAAGGGCGCGTTCAAGGCTTATCCGGCGCGCGACGAGTTGCCGCCCACGATCAATGAAAGCTTGGTTGTGGAACTGTACTCCCGCTGATGCGGGGGGCTGCTTTCGGGTTTCGGGGAAATGTTGATGCAAAGCAATGAACTGTTGAAACCGCGCATCATCGACGTCCAGAGTATCTCGCGCTCGCAGGCGCGGGTCACGATGGAGCCGTTCGAGCGCGGGTTCGGGCATACCCTTGGCAATGCGCTACGCCGCATCCTCCTTTCGTCGCTGCCGGGATACGCCGCGACGGAAGTGACGATCACGGGCGTGCTGCACGAGTATTCGACACTGGACGGCATGCGCGAGGACATCGTCGATCTGCTGCTCAACCTCAAGGGTGTGGTCTTCAAGCTCCACAGCCGCGGCGAAGTGACCCTGCGTCTTTTCAAGAGCGGGGAAGGCCCGGTGACGGCGGCCGACATCGAGACCGATCATGGTGTCGACATCGTCAACCCCAATCACGTGATCGCGCATCTGGCGCCGGGCGGCAAGCTCGACATGCAGATCAAGGTGGAGGAAGGGCGCGGCTACGTGCCGGGCAATGCCCGCCCGGTCAGCGCCGAGAGCAAATCCATTGGGCACGTGGTGCTCGATGCCTCGTTCAGTCCGGTGCGCCGCGTCAGTTATCTGGTGGAGAGCGCGCGGGTCGAACAACGCACCGACCTCGATCGTCTGGTGATCGACCTCGAGACCAACGGCGCGGTTGAACCGGAAGAAGCGATCCGCTACGCCGCCCGCGTGCTGATGGATCAACTCGCGGTGTTTGCCGACTTGCAGGACACCCGCGTCGACGCGCCGATCAAGAGCGACATCGTCGTCGACCCGGTGCTGCTGCGTCCGGTCGACGATCTCGAACTGACGGTGCGTTCGGCCAACTGTCTGAAGGCCGAAAACATCTACTACATCGGCGACCTGATCCAGCGCACCGAGACCGAGCTGTTGAAGACGCCGAACCTCGGGCGCAAGTCGCTCAATGAAATCAAGGAAGTGTTGGCATCGCGCGGGCTGACGCTGGGGATGAAACTGGAAAACTGGCCGCCGGCCGGGCTGGACAGGCTCGGTTGACGTCGCCGTACAAAAGAGGATTTAACCATGCGTCACCGTAATGGTCTTCGCAAGCTGAACCGGACCAGCAGCCACCGTCAGGCCATGTTCCGCAACATGGCCAACTCGCTGCTGCGTCACGAGGTCATCCGCACGACCCTGCCCAAGGCGAAAGAATTGCGCCGGGTGGTCGAGCCGCTGATCACCCTAGGCAAGAAACCGAATCTCTCCAATCGCCGCCTGGCCTTCAACCGCCTGCGCGACCGCGACATCGTGGTCAAGATTTTCGATGAACTCGGCCCGCGCTACGCCAATCGCAACGGCGGTTATCTACGCATCCTCAAGTGCGGTTTCCGCGATGGCGACAATGCGCCGCTGGCGCTGGTCGAACTGCTGGATCGCCCGGAAGAAGACGATGCGTTCACCGCCGCGCCGGAAACCGAAGCCAAACCCGAACCCGCGGCTCCCGCCGCCGCAGCGCCCGAAGCTCCGGCGACGGCGTGAGAAAGACAGGCGCCCGCCCAGGCTTGCGTCCCGTCCCCGTCCTGTAGACAACCCCCGGTTTTCCGGGGGTTTTGTTTTGTGCGCCCATGCCGGCCGCACAGAAATTCCCCTCCCCCGCTTGGCCATAGGCATCTACACACTGTATTTCCCCTGTTAATGCCGATACAAAATGCCTGCTCGCTGTTTTGCGTCCATACTGCCTCTCGCGCTGTTTTGAGCAAATATTGTGCCAATTAATTGT
>JAIRLA010000152.1 GCA_031259795.1 Azoarcus sp. | reverse complement strand
AAAAACCCAGGCGGCGCGGGAACCGGCTGGGTCGCCCACGCTTTAGCCGTATTTGTCGAGCGCCCGCAAGCTATGGATCAAATCGGCGCCAAGAGGCGGGGAAGTTAGACCGCTTCGGGAAAAATGTCAAATCGGGGGGACGGATTCTCGCGGAGCGCGGCGGCGCCGATCGCGCCCAGGCGGAACCTTTTATCCCCGGCCCGGACTAACCGCGCGCTTGTTTTCGCCGGATGGAGGCCCGTCTTCCGATAGAATCCGCACTTTCCCGCCGCGCCGGAACCCCGGCGCGGCGGGCTTGCATAATCATGATCCGAACCTTTGGGAGTTGATGGATGAACAGTACCCATTTCAAGAAAACCATCGCATGCACGGCAACGTTCTGCGCCCTTGCCCTCATGGCCGGCAACGCCCCGGCGGCGGACGAACCCGCCCCCGCCCAGGAAAAATCAGTGACGGCAATTGTTCCCGGCGCGCTGGCCCAATACGGAAACACCGCCATCGACGCGACCGAAATCCGCACGGCGCTCACCATGCTGGAGCCGCGTTTTGCGGACGCCGTCAAGCGTTCGACCTTTTCGGCATCCAATCTGATTACCGATCTCCTCCTGCGCAAATCCGGGGCTGCCCAGGCCCGCGCCGCCGGACTGGACAAGGACCCCGAAATCGCCGCCCGTCTGGCGCAGATCATCGACGCGGAACTGTTCAACGCCTACGTCGAACGCGAAGCCCGGGCCGCGTCCGACCCCGAACTGGCCGAAAAGCTGGCGCGCGAAGAATACCGGGCGTTCCCGGAACGCTTCCGCCAGGGTGAGCAGGCGCATGTCCGCCACATCCTCGTGAAGACCTGCGAATGCGCGGGCGAGCAGGCCAAGGAGCAAGCGCGCGCCAAGGCCGAGGCGATCCTTGCCCGCCTCGAAAAGGGCGAATCGTTCGCGGAACTCGCTACCGCCGAGTCGGACGATCCCGGTTCGGCCAGCCGGGGCGGCGATCTGGGTTTCTTCGGGCGCGGCAAGACAGTGAAGCCCTTTGAAGACGCCGCCTTCGCCCTCAAGAAGCCGGGCCAGCTCTCCGGCATCGTCGAAACCCAGTTCGGTTTCCATATCCTGCGCCTCGAAGAACCCATCAAGACGGGCAGGCAGCAATCCTTCGATGAAGTGCGCGACAGCCTCGTTGCTTCGGCCCGCGTCCGCCTCGATGCCGAAACACGGCGAAAAATCGGCGCGCCCGTGCGCGAACCGGGCGCCATCGCCGTCGACGCCGCCGCATTGCGCGAGGCGCTCGATGCCAGTTGGGACGCGGATACCCTCCTCCAGCCCGCGCCGCCGCAACCCGGCGCGCCAGCGCGCGACTGACGCCCGCTCATTCCCGCGCGCGGCGGTCTCCTCTTCCGGGAGGCCGCCGCCGTTTCGCTGGCGAAAGCCGTATCACTCCCAGTCGTGCGTCAGGCGGCAGACGCCAAATTCGCGGCTGGAACCGGTGATGGTCAGCATGCGGGTCACTTCGTCGAAAAGGCGATAACCCTCGGAATCGAGGGCGTGGGCGCGGACTTCATAGTGACCGGGGAGAAGATTGAGCCCCGGCAGGCGAAGGCCGAAAGCGAACAGGCAGCCATCGGGATCGTGCGGGAGCGGGCGCGGCACATGACCGTCCATGTCGGTGGTGAGGCCATAGACCGTGGTTCCGCCGCTCTTGACGATTCCGATGGCCACCACGGGCGGGCGGCCATCGGGGGCGAAAGCCGTGCCGGAGATGTGCAAATCTTCTCCCATGGCGAGGGTCGCGTCGGCCTCGCCGCCATTCAGGGCCAGGCTCTTGATCGCGTGCAGGCCGGCGGCGGAGGCGCGGGGACGCTCGCCGGCAAGGCGCGCCTCATGCCAGGCGAGATATTCCTTCGTCACCGCGCCAGCCTCGCCATGGGCGCGGATACGGCCCTCATGCACCCACAGGGCGCGGCGGCAGAGCTTTTCGATGTGGAACATGCTGTGCGAGCAAAGCAGCAGGGCGCCGCCGCCAGCGAGATAATTTTCCATCCAGGCGACGCACTTTCTCTGGAAAGACTCATCGCCCACGGCGAGCACCTCGTCGGTGATGAGGAGATCGGGCTGTACGCAGGTGGCGAGGGCGAAGCCGAGGCGGACGACCATCCCGGAAGAATAATGCCTGAGCGGCTGGTCGATATACGCGCCGATGTCGGCGAACGCGAGGATGGCGGGCAGGCGGGCGCGGATCTCGGCATCGGCCAGCCCCATCAGGGCGGCGGCGAGGAAAATGTTTTCCCGCCCGGTATATTCCGGATGAAAGCCCGCGCCCAGTTCGAGAAGGGCGGACAGGCGGCCATTGCGGGTCAGGCTGCCCGTGCCGGGGCGGACGACGCCGGCGATGATTTTCAGCAGCGTGGATTTGCCCGCGCCATTGACGCCGACGAGACCGACGGACTCGCCCCGGCGCACTTCGAGGTCGATGCCGGAGAGCGCGCGGAAGGCCGCGGGCAGGGGTCGCCCCCGGATCAGGGCGGCGACGGCGGCGAGGCGTTTTTTCGCGGTGTCGGCCAGGGGAAAGGATTTCCCGATGTTTTCGAGGCGGATCAGGGGCGGCTCCGCTTCCTGTGCCTGTGGCGGCGGGACGGGCGCGGTATCTTCTTTTTTCACAGGAAATCCTGGAAATAATCTTCCAGCCGCGCGAAAAACCAACGCGCAAAAAGGAAGAGGCACGCGGCGGCAAGGGCCGCGGGCCAGAGCGCGCCCAGCGCGGCGAGGGGCTCCCCCCCGAGGAGGGCGGCGCGGATGGGTTCGACCACATGGACGAGAGGATTGAACGCCAGCCACGGGCGCATGGCCTCGGGCACGAGGGCGAGGGGATAGAGGATGGGCGTGGCGTAGAAAAACAGCATGAAAAGCGGGCCAAGCGCGGGCTCCACATCCTTGATCGCCACCTGGAGCGCGGCGGTGACGAGGGCCGCGGCAAAGGCGAGGGCAAAGGCCACGCCCCAGGCGGCGAGGGCTACGGGCAGACCGCTGTAATGAATAGGTTCGCCGCACAGGGCGAGGACGGCGAGAACGGCGAGAAACCCCGTGAGATGGATGGCAAAGCTCGCCAATACCGCGGCCAGCACCAGCAGATGATTGGGAAAGCGGATCTTGCGTATCAGATCGGCATTGGCGGTAATGGAGACGGTGGCGCGCTGGACGGCCTCCTGGAAAGCCATCCACGGCCACAGGGCGCAGGCGACGACGGTGACATAGGAATAAGCCGGATCGGGCAGCCGCACCTTGAAGACATGGCGGAAAACGAACGCATAGATCGCCAGCAGCAACGCGGGCTGTGCCAGCGCCCATAGCCCGCCCATGAAAGTACCGGCGTAGCGATTGGCAAAATCACGGCGGACAAAGCCGAGCAACAGGGCGCGGCCACTGCCCGCGCCCGTGAAAGCATCTGCGCGCATCAGAAAAGCCTCCGCGCGCCGGAAAGAAGAACAGGCATGGGAAAAGGCGGCGCGGAGGCGCCCGGCGGGGGAAATTTGCGGTTCATACGGCGGCGAAGTCTACAGCAGCGAATCGACCCGGAACAACCCCGCAAGAAGATCCGGATACATTCCGCGGCGCGATCCTCCCCGTAGCGCCCGTCCCGCAAATCACGGACGCTTCCATAACAGCGGCGCGCTCGCGCCGGACAGAACGCACTGGATTGTCGCGTCGCTGCGCGCCTCGCAATGACGAGGGGGGCGGCTTCGCGCCTTGATTCGAATCCGTATCAGCCGCCGCTCCATACGAACGCCACCCGTTTGACGTTGCACAACAATTCGTAGGAGATGGCGCCGGCGTCTCGCGCGACGCGGTTGATGGGGATTTGCCTGCCCCATAGCTCGACGGCGCTGCCGATGCCCGCGTCCGGCAGGGCGGTGAGGTCGACAGTCAACATGTCCATCGACACGCGCCCGATGAGCGCGGTGATCTGGCCATCGACGGCCACGGGCGCGCCGTCCGGGGCGTTGCGCGGATAGCCGTCGGCGTAGCCCATGGCGACGAGTCCTGTCCTTACCGGGCGCGGGGCGACGAAACGAGCGCCGTAGCCGAGCGCTTCGCCCGCCGCCAGTTCGCGCACGGCGACGATCCTGCTCTCCAGTGTCATTACCGGGCGCAGCCCGCCGGTCTCATCCGGCATGGGGTCGGCGCCGTAAAGCATGATGCCGGGACGCGCCCAGTCTCGGTGCGCCTCCGGCCAAGCGAGGATGGCCGCGGAGTTGGCCAGGCTGCGTTCTCCGGGCAGGCCATGGGTGGCGGCATCGAAGACGCGGATTTGCCCGGCGGTGGCGGTGGATTCGGGTTCGTCGGCGCGGGCGAAATGGGTCATGAAACCGCAGTCCCGCACCTTGCCGCTGGCGACGAGGCGCTCCCATGCCGGCCGCGCCTCGCCGGGGGGGAATCCGGCGCGGTTCATGCCGCTGTTGACTTTGAGCCAAATGCGCAACGGCGCGGGAAGGGCGGTTTTTTCGATCATTTCGATCTGCGCCGCGTGGTGCGCCACGGGCCACAGGCCATGGCGGGCGGCCTCGATCAGTTCGGCGGCATCGAACACGCCTTCGAGCAGCAGGATGGGCGCGTCGATGCCTGCGGCGCGCAAGGCGAGCGCTTCGTCGATAAAAGCCACGGCGTAACCGTCGGCTTCGCCCGCCAATGCCCGCGCACAAGCGATGGCGCCATGCCCGTAGGCGTTGGCCTTGACCACGGCAAAGGCGCGACCGCCATGGCGCTGGCGGGCAAGGCGGTAGTTGTGGCGCAGGGCGGCGAGGTCGATCAGGGCGCGGGAAGGTCGCATGCTATTGCCGCCAGTGCCGAAGCGGGCGGCCAACATTGTGGCATGGGGCGGATTCTAGCATTGATTCCCGCGCGAGCCGGATGCCAACGTTATTGGCGCGCTTCCTGTCCGGATGCGGGCGGGAATCGGGAAAGGGCTGCGCGGACGGTTTTTTTACCCCAGCAGCGCCACGGCCTTGATTTGCGCGACGATTTCCCGTCCCGGCGCGATGTCGAGGGCGGCGCGGGAGCGCTCGGTGATGCGCGCGAGCAGCAGGGGGGCGTTGTCGCCGCGCAGTTTGAGCTGCACCAGCGCATGGCCGGACGGGGGAATGGGGGCGACGGCCACGACCGTGGCGGGCAGGATATTGAGGATGCTGCTGTCGCCGTGCGCGGCCAGCGCGAGGCTGACGTCGCTGGCGTGGATGCGGCAGCGCACATGGCTGCCGGGCGGTTTGTCGCGCCGCGATACGTAGAGCGCGCCGCCGGGGAATTCCAGGCGGGTGAGACCGTCCGCTTCGTGTCCGGCGACGGTGGTTTCCAGCACCACGCCGGGGTCGTCGCCGGGCGCGTGCGGCAAATCGAGCCGCGCCAGCGTTTCCACGAGGGGGCCGCTGGCGGCGGCGCGGCCATTGTCGATGAGGACGAGGTGATCGGCGAGCCTTGCGACTTCATCCGGGGCGTGGCTGATGTAAAGCACGGGGATGGAAAGTTCGTCGTGCAGTTTTTCGAGATAGGGCAGGATTTCCAGCTTGCGCTTCAGGTCGAGCGCGGCGAGCGGTTCGTCCATGAGCAACAGCCTCGGGCGGGTGAGGAGGGCGCGCGCGATGGCGACCCGTTGGCGCTCGCCGCCGGAGAGTCCTTCGGGGGCGCGCTCCAGCAAAGCGCGGATGCCGAGCAGGGCCAGCATGGCGTCGAACCCTTCGCCGCGATTGCCCGCGCGTTTCATGCCGTATTCGAGATTCTTGCGCACGGAAAGGTGGGGGAAAAGGCTCGCTTCCTGGAAGACGATGCCCAGCGGGCGTTTGTGCGTGGGCAGGAAGAATTTCCGGGATTCGTCCTGCCAGGTTTCGCCCGCGAGCGCCAAAAAGCCGCCCGGCGCGCGTTCCAGCCCGGCAACGCAGCGCAGCAGCGTGGATTTGCCGGAGCCGGAAGGACCGAATACGGCGGTGATGCCGGTCTCCGGCAGGCGCAGATCCACATCCAGCGTGAAATCCGGGTAATCGAGGCGAAAGCGCGCTTCCATGGTTCAAATCCAGGGGCTTTTCTTGCGCCCGCCATACAGGCAAAGCAGCACGAGAAAGCTGAAACACACCATGCCGCCCGCAAGCCAGTGCGCCTGGGCGTATTCCATGGTTTCCACGTAATCGAAAATCTTGACCGAAAGCACTTGTGTCTTGCCGGGGATATTGCCGCCAATCATCAGCACCACGCCGAATTCGCCAACGGTGTGGGCGAAGCCGAGAATGGCGGCGGTGAGGATGCCGGGACGCGCCAGCGGCAGCGCCACGGTGAAAAAACTGTCCCACGGCGAAGCCCGCAGGCTCGCCGCCGCTTCCAGCGGGCGTTTGCCGATGGCCTCGAAAGCGTTCTGGATCGGCTGCACCACGAAAGGCAGGGAATAAAATACCGAAGCCACGACCAGTCCGGCGAAAGAAAATGGCAGCCGCGCGAGGCCCAGGCTGTCCATCAGGCGTCCGGCGGGGCCGTGCGGCCCCATGAACAGCAGGAGATAAAAACCCAATACCGTCGGCGGCAGCACGAGCGGCAAAGTCACGAGCGCGCCGAGCGGCCCTTTCAGGATTGATCGCGTGCGCGCGAGCCACCACGCGATCGGCGTGCCGACAAGCAGCAGCAGCGCGGTGACGAGCGCCGCGAGCTTGATGGTGAGCCAGACGGCGGCGAGGCTGGAAGCATCCATTGGCTGTTCCGTTGTCGAAGGAATTCAGGGGAGAAATCGCCGCCAGGAAATCAGCGGCGCTTCGCGCCGGATGGAAGGACGCCCTCTCCCGCCCTTCGGGCCCCCTGAGGGGGATTCATCGGAAAAACGCGTCATTGTGGAACCTCCTCCTCGTCATTGCAAAAGCCTTCCTTCCTTCGTCATTGCGAGAGCCTCTCCGCCTCGTCATTGCGAGAGCCTCCCTGCCTCGTCATTGCGAGAGCCTCCCCCACCTCGTCATAGCGAGAGCCTCCCCCCCCCCTCGTCAGTGCGAGGAGCGCAGCGACGTGGCCATCCAGTTCGTTCCATGCGGAGAGTATCGACGCTGTTTTCTTGGCGGTGGGGGAAAGGCTTTCGCGATGACGAGTTCTTACGATGAACTCCCCTCCCCCGCTGGCGGGGGAGGGTGGCCCGCAGGGCCGGGAGAGGGCTTCGTTCCATGCGGAGCGAAGCGACGCTGATTTCCTTGCGGAGGGAAGGCGCCGTGTCTGAAAAGAGGGCGGAATTTGTCTTGCTGGCAGCTAAAGGGTAAAGAAGGAAGCAACGTGCGTGCGCTGTGTCAGTGCTTCGGTCGTTGCCAGGACGGCTCGAAACACTTATCGAAACCGTGCCCCAGATTGAAGCGTTCAAGAAGGTTCATGTTCATCTCCGTTGCAAGGCGGTACGGACCACGTCGGCCATGCAAGACGATCGCATCGCGGCATGGACATGGATTTTG
>JAIRLA010000115.1 GCA_031259795.1 Azoarcus sp. | reverse complement strand
AGCGCCAAGCGCATCCACCAAGCGACGGACACCCTGGAAAACCGGGTCGAAGAACTGAAGCAGTCCGAACTCACCTCCGCCGCCCTGATCGAAGAACTGGCGGATTTACAGGCCGGCATCCGGCGCGCGCTGGAAGGCGCAACCGTCAAAAGCGAAAAAAACAACAACAGGCGTCTTGTCGTCGTTGCCTGACGCGGGATCGGGGATCAAGTCTCGCCCCACCCTCGTCATTGCGAGGGCCCTCCCTTCTCGTCATTGCGAGAGATCCCCGCCTCGTCATTGCGAAAGTCTCCCCCCACCTCGTCATTGTGAGGAGCGAATCGACGTGGCAATCCAGCGCGTTCCACCCGGCACGCAGCGCCGCTGTTCTTGATCGCCAGCTGTTTCAGATCGTATAGATACATATGACTCATGATCCCGGATCACTCCAGCGCGGGAGCGGGAATATGAGCGCGCCGGGGCACGCGGTCGAGCCGCCAGTGGGCGATTGCCCATTGCCAGATCGCGGCGGGTTCCGCGTCCGCCAGTCCGGCGGGAGGCGTTTGCCCCAAAAAATCGAGCGCGGCGGTCAGGGCGCGCGCGGGCGCAATATCGTCGAGTGCGCGCGCCAGCGTCTGCTTGGAGAGTTTTTCTCCGGCGGCATTGGTGGCAACCGGCAAATGGGCGTAAGCCGGAACGCGCAGGCCGAGCAGGCGCTGCAATTGAATCTGGCGTCCGGTCGAGCCGAGCAAATCCGCGCCGCGCACCACGTGGGTCACGCCCTGCGCGGCATCGTCGACCACGACGGCAAGTTGGTAGGCGAACTGGCCGTCGGCGCGAAAGATCACGTAATCGCCGACATCGCGGGCGAGATCCTCTTCCTGCGCGCCCTGGATGGCGTCGTCGAAACGGATCGATCCCTCGGCCCTGACCCGCCACGTCCGCGCCGCGCGGCCCGGCGGCAGGCCGTCGCGGCAGACGCCGGGATAGCGCCGCGAACCGTCGCGGGCCAGTGCGGAATCGGGAACTTCGGCCATTTCTCGCCGTGTGCAGGCACAAGGAAAGACATATCCCCCCGCCTTGAGCCGCTCCAGCGCGGCGGCATAAGCCGCGGCGCGGCGGCTTTGCCACATGACCTCGCCGTCCCATTCGAAACCGAGGCGCTCCAGCGTGGCGAGGATCGCGGCGGATGCGCCCGGAACGACGCGCGGCGCATCGACATCCTCGATGCGCAAAAGCCAGCGTCCTCCACGGCAACGCGCCTCCAGCGCACTACCCAGCGCGGCGACGAGCGAGCCGAAATGCAAAGGGCCGCTGGGAGAAGGCGCGAAACGGCCCGTGCGGGAATGGGGTAAAACGTTTGCCGTCATGAAAACCCGCGCGGGCGCTCCGGCTGCGCCCGCCGCGAATCATGGTTCCGGAGCGCCGCCGTCGGACGCCTCCGGAGTGTTCGCCGTCATGATGTCTTCCAGACCCGCGACTCGATGGAGAACGAAGCGCGAACGCCATTTCGCCGCGGTCGTAGTCGAGATACCCTCCTGGGCGGCAATGGCCTCGATGTCGCCCCCTTCCGCACACGCCAGGATGATGCGGGCGCGCTGCGCCAGCCGCGGGAAATCCGCGCCTTGATCCAATATGGTCATGAGATGCCTGCGCTCGCCCGCGCTCAATATCACCCGCGTGTTCAGCAGGCCATCGACCCGGCTCTGGAGGAAGTAATCCCGCCACCGCGACACCGTCGGGATCGAAACGCCCAGAGTGGCGGCAATGCTGCGGAAGTCCTCGCCGGCATCATAGGCCAGCAGGGCGCGCGCGCGCATGGCCAGCGCCTGGTCCTGGAAAGTCTTGTCCAGGCGCATCAATGCTTCGAGCTGCTCGCGTTCGGCATCGCTCAACATCAATTGCGCATCGTATAGTCCTTCGATCCCGTACAGGATGAAACGGATCTTCCATTTCGACACCAGATCGGAAGACACGTGTTCAGCGGTCGCGGCATCCTTTGTCTTGATGCCGTCGGCGCATGCCAGTATGGCGCGCGCACGCGCGGCCACCGCCCTGGACTGGGCCGTCTCCTCGCACGCCGCCAGCGCCATGAGTTGCTTCCGTTCGGCATCGCCTACTTCCAATGGAGGTATCCGTCTCTTACGCATCGACTTCCTTCTTCATATCCTCATGTTCATATCCAATCCCGGCGGCGCGCGCCCATGCGCGGTCGCGGCGCTCGTTCGCCATGTTCCTACTGTTCCAACATTCCGTCCACTAGTCTCAGGATGCGCTCGCTGCGCCGCGCCAGCGCTTCGTCGTGCGTGACGACGACGAAGCTCGTCGCCAGCCGCGCATTGAGCGCGAGCATGAGATCGAACACCGTTTCCGCCGTGTGACGATCGAGATTGCCGGTCGGCTCGTCGGCGAGCACGCAGGCGGGGTGGGTCACCAGCGCGCGGGCGATAGCGGCGCGTTGGCGTTCGCCGCCGGAGAGTTCGCCCGGCGTGTGGGTGAGACGATGGCCAAGGCCGACTTCATCCAGCATGGCGCGCGCGCGCGCGTCGGCCTCCGGTTTCTTCATGCGCCGGATGTAAAGCGGCATGGCGACGTTTTCCAGCGCAGTGAATTCGGGCAGCAAATGGTGGAACTGATAGACGAAGCCGAGCGCGACATTGCGCAGGCGGCCCCGCGCGGCTTCGGAAAGAGAGGAGAAATCCCGCCCCATCAGGTCTACCGTCCCCGCGCTGGGCGTCTCCAGCCCGCCGAGCAGATGCAGCAGCGTGCTTTTGCCCGAGCCTGACGCGCCAACGATCGCCAGCCGTTCGCCGCGCGCCACTTCGAGATCGACGCCGCGCAGCACCCGCACGGAATCGGCGCCTTCGCGGAAATGCTTTTCCAGCCCCGCGCAACGCAGAATCGTTTCACGCCCGCCCATGGCCTCACTCGCCTCACTCATAGCGCAGCGCCTCCGCCGGTTTCACGCGAGACGCGCGCCAACTTGGATAAATCGCCGCCGCCAGCGTCAGCGCGAAAGACACGGAGAGGATGGTCGCCACATCGCCCGGCAATACTTTCGAGGGCAGTTTGCTGATGAAATAAACTTCCTTGTCCCACAGCGTCCAGCCCGTGATGGTTTCGAGCGCCGGGATCACGACATCGAGATTGCAAGCGACGCCCAGCCCGGCGGCCAGGCCCGCCGCCAGCCCCACGACGCCGATGATCGTCCCCTGGATGATGAAAATTGCCATGATCGAAGCGGGCCGCGCGCCGAGCGTGCGCAATATGGCGATGTCGGCGGCTTTTTCCTGCACGGTCATGGTCAGGCTGGCGACGACGTTGAATGCCGCCACCCCCACGATCAGGAACAGGAACAACATCATCATCGTTTTTTCCAGCGCCACGGCGCGAAAAAAATGGGCCTGGATTTTCGTCCAGTCGCGCAGCGCCAATCCCGGAACGCCGATGATCCGCGCCAATTCCCGCGCCACCCGCGGCGCGGCGAACAAATCCCGCAACCGCAGGCGCACCCCGCTCACCGCCTCGCCCATGCGGTAAAGCGCCTGCGCATCGGCGAGATGAACGAGCGCCAGCGCGGAATCGTATTGAATCATCCCGGCATCGAAAATGCCGACCACCTCGAACTGCCGCATCCTCGGCATCACCGCCGCCGGCGTCACCAACCCCTGCGGCGCGATCAGCGTGAGCTTGCCGCCCAGCCTGGCGCCCAGCGCCCGCGCCAGATCGCGCCCCAGCACGATACCGAAACGCCCCGGGCGCAAACCGTCGAGACTACCCGCCCGCATATGCTTGCCGAAATCGGCCACCGCGGCTTCTTCCCCGGGAAGAATGCCGCGCACCTGCACCCCGCGCACCGCCTCGCCGGCCACCAGCATTCCCTGCTCGTCTATATAAGGCGCGGCGCCCTCCACTTCCGGATGCGTGGCGGCGTCGCCGACGACCCGCCGCCAGTCGCGCACACCGCCAACGCCCTCGCTGGCCTCCACTTCGATATGCGAGACCACGCCCAGGATACGATCGCGCAACTCTTCCTGAAAACCGTTCATCACCGAGAGTACGATGATGAGCGTCATCACCCCGAGCGTAATGCCCAGCATCGACACCAGCGAAATGAAGGAAACAAGGCGGTTGCGCCCCTGAGCGCGCTTGCGTGAGCGGGTATAGCGCAGACCAGCGAAAAGTTCATAGAGCATCGGCAGGGCAAACAGGACAGGAAATCGATTTCAGATAAAGGCATGTGGCGGGCGCCGCAGCGGACGGAAGACCGGGCCGGAGCCGCGCGTCCTCGCGCGCCAGATGGGAACGAAGCATTTTAACCGCCCCCGCCGCGGACTTCACTTTTTTCCCTCGCGCCATTTGAAGGCCAGAAGAGGGGAGCAACCCTGCGGAGTACAGCGCCGCTGATTTCCCGGCGGCGGAAAGTATGGGCAGGCGTTCCGTTCTTTCCTTCCCCTTTTTGATCAGCGGCGCTGCGCGCCGGATGGTTGGAAACCCTCTCCCGCCCTTCGGGCACCCTCCCCCGCAAGCGGGGGAGGGAAGGTCCACCGGACGGGGGGAGTTCATCGGAAGAATCCGTCATCGCGAAAGCCCTCCCCCTCCTCGCCATTCCGCCCCCCCTCTCGCCATTGCAAAAGCCCCCCCAACCTCGTCATTGCGAGGAGCGAATCGACGCGGCAATCCAGTTCCTTCCTTGCGGAGCGTAGCGATGCTGATTTCCCTGCGGCGGAGAATGGAC
>JAIRLA010000093.1 GCA_031259795.1 Azoarcus sp. | reverse complement strand
TGCGCCGGGCAAAAGACCGGACATCGCGTTACGCTCCCTTTCCTTGCTCCGCATGCTGAAAAAACAATGTCTTCCTTTCGCCGCCTGCTTCGCCGCTATCTGCCGCCCGCGCTCTGCCTGATGGCTGGCGCATGCGCAACGCCGCCCGTGGGAGATCCCGCCGCGCAGTGGCGTCCCTCGCCCAATCACGGTGTGCGCAAGGCCAACTACGTCATCCTGCACCACACCAGCAGCAACAACATGGCGCGCGCCCTGAGCGTGCTGACCAGCCCGCTTTCCGGGGTCAGCAGCCATTACCTGGTCGACCGCAACGGCGCGGTGCTGCAACTGGTCGACGAAAACCGGCGGGCCTGGCACGCGGGCGAGTCATATTGGGGCGGACAGACAGACATGAATTCCGCCTCCATCGGCATCGAACTGGTCAACAATGGCCGCGAACCTTTCCCTGCGGCGCAGATCGACGCCTTGCTGGCGCTGCTTGCCGGCATCCAGTCCCGCCACCATATCCCGCGCGCCAATTTCCTCGGCCACGCCGACGTCGCCCCGGGACGCAAGGCCGATCCCAGCACTTTTTTCCCATGGCGCAGACTGGCCGCCGCCGGTTTCGGCCTGTGGTGCGAACCGCCATATGCGCCGCCGCCGGAAGGTTTCGACGCCTTGTCCGGCCTCGCCGCCCTGGGCTACGACGCTCGCGTGCCGTACAAGGCCATTGCCGCGTTCAGGCTGCACTTTTCTCCCGCCGGGACAGCGGACGACGGCGCGGAGATGAGCGCCACGGAGCGGGAAATACTGTATTGCCTGTTGCAACGGGCCATGCAGTCAGGACGCGAATAAGGCCCGTCGAAGCGCCGCGGCGTGTTCCCGCGCACGCGCCGCGCCAACCGCCATGATGATTCCAGCCTGATCCGGTTCGCAGCGGAGGCTCGCTTGCTTTACATCACGCGAAGTACTGAATAAAATAGCAGCTGTTTCGCCAACCGTTCGGAGGATTTCCATGGATTCCATGAAGGCGCGAGCCGATTACCCGCTGGTTTTGTCCGGTCTGCTGACTGGCCTGTTACTGGCGACCGGCCACGCGGGCGCCGCCGTCGCGTGCGCGCTGGCGGCGATGGGAGGCGTGTGGCGGCGGCGCTCGTCGACCATGCTTTTTCCGGAAGAGGCGGATTCTCCGCCGCGGACATGCGTGCCGCGCCGCCAAGAGCGTTTTGCCGCCAAAACCTCGACGCACGCAAAAGCTGTCCTGTGAAAAGCGCGCGGCGACGCCGGAACGCGCCGCCGCGCCTGTTCATTTCGCCAGCGCGACATCACTGGACTTGAACACGGCCAGCACTTCGCTGCCCACTTCCAGCGCATGTTCGTGGAGATTGCGCGTGGTCAGCGTGGAGATCACCTTGTCGTGATTGCCATGGCGATCGGTGACTTCCACCTCGACCTCGGCCAGGATGCCATCCGCCCGGATCGCGCTCACCCGGCCCCGCAACTGATTGCGCGGGTTGAGCGCTTGCACGGTCAGCAAACGGTCGAGCACCCGGCCTTCCAGCCGGGCGAAAACCGCATCGCCCCGCGCGCGCGGACGCGCCAGGCCGACGGCCTGATCGAGCGCGATCCGGCCATCCTCGATCAGCAGGACACGATCGGCCAACACCACCGCTTCGCTCACGTCGTGCGTGACCAGCACGGCGGTGAAGCCGTGCTCGCGCCAGATGCGCTCGATCAGGCGATGCATTTCGATGCGGGTCAGCGCGTCGAGCGCGCCCAGCGGCTCATCGAGCAGCAACAGGCGGGGACGGTGCACGAGCGCGCGCGCCAAGGCCACCCGCTGACGCTGCCCCCCCGACAGGGCGCCGGGCCATTCATCGGCGCGATCGGCCAAGCCGACCTGCGCGAGCGCTTCCAGCGCCAGCGCGCGTACCCTGTCGCGCCCGCCTTCCAATCCAAGGGCGACATTGTCCGCCACGCTGCGCCACGGGAGCAGGCGGGCGTCCTGATACATGATGCGAATATCAGCGGCGCTTTCCGCGAGCGGCTTGCCGCCCGCGTCGAGACGCCCATCCTGTGCGGCGTCGAGTCCGGCGAGCAGCCGCAGCAGGGTGCTCTTGCCGCAACCGCTGCGCCCCACGATGGCGATGAATTCTCCGGCGGCGAAGCGCGTCGACAAGCCATCGAGGACGATGCGCTCGCCAAAGCGGCGCTGCACGGCATCCAGCCGAATTTCCAGTCCCTTGTCGCCGTGAATGCCCATTGCCCGGTTCCTTCAGGCGGCCAGGAAACTGGTATTCCAGCGCAGCCAGCGCCGCTCCAGCAGGCGCGCCGCCACGTCGGCGGCCTTGCCCAGGGCTGCGTACAGCAAAATCGCCAGCACCACGACATCGGTCTGGAGGAATTCGCGCGCGTTCATCGCCATGTAGCCAATGCCGCTGGTGGCGGAAATCGTTTCGGCGACGATCAGCGTCAACCACGTGAAGCCCAACGCGTAGCGCACGCCCACGAGGATATTGGGCAGCGCGCCGGGCAGGATGACCTGGCGAAACAGCGCCGCCCCCTTGAGTCCATACGAGCGCCCCATTTCGATCAGATCGGGAGAGACCGAGCGGATGCCGTGGAAAGTGTTGAGGTAGATCGGGAAGAACACGCCCAGCGCCACGAGAAAGAGTTTGCCTTCCTCGCCGATGCCGAACCACAGGATGACCAGCGGAATCAGCGCCAGATGCGGCACGTTGCGCACCATTTGCAAAGTCGTGTCGAAAAGATTTTCGGCCAGCTTGTAACCGCCATTGATGAGGCCGAAGAAAAAACCGATGCTGCCGCCGATGGCGAAACCGGCCATGGCGCGGACAGTGCTCGCGCCGAGGTGCCGCAATAATTCGCCGGAAAGCAACAACTCATATCCAGCGGTCACGACCGCCCACGGCGCGGGCAGGATGCGGGTCGACAACCAGCCGCCCTGCACGACGACCTGCCATGTCACGAGAATCAGCGCCGGCACGAGCCAGGATAATACGCCGCGCGAACGCAGTCCCTGTCCGGCGCGCTTCTTCAGGCGTTTCCAGAAAACGGTTTCATTCATGATGCGTTCCCTGCCGGGAGCGGCGAGACAGCGGAATCCATGCGCCTCATACCTTGGCGATCGCCACTTCGGTGGATTTGACCAGCGCAATGACCTCGGCGCCGACTTGCAGACCCAATTCCTGTACCGAACGGCTGGTAATGACCGAGGTCACGATGCCATGCGGAGTTTCGACGTCGATCTCCGAAACCACGGGACCGGAGATGATTTCCTTGATCCTGCCACGGAACTGGTTGCGGACATTGATGGATTGGATGCTCATGCGCGCCTTGCCTGCTGATTTGACCTGGATAAAATCGAAACAGCGCGCCGACCGCCGCACGCCGCGAGAAGCCCGTACTATGCCGCGCCCGCGCGCGCAGGTTAAACAATTATTCTTGCGCTCGTTATTCGCCCCGCGCCCCTATGCATATATCGGCAAACAGCCGAGCCATCCCGGCATCCACCACATATGGATTGCCGCGCCGCTGCGCGCCTTGCAATGACGAGGCGGGGGAGGCTTTCGCGATGACGAGGTGGGGCGGTTTTCGCGATGACGAGGGGGGCGGTTTTTACAATGGCGCATTCTTCCGATGGACACTTCCCTCCCCCGCTTGCGGTGGAGGGAAGTGTTCATCCGACGAGGCTTTACCTGTTGCGTTCCGTCTGGCACTCCCCCGCCGATTGCCCTTGGCGGTTTGAACACGTTCTGAAAGGAAGGGAATTCGTTCTGATATTTCCGGCTCTGCTGATTGCAGGAGCGGTTTGCCGTCATTCCCGAAGATAATGGACGGCATCGGCGGGGCCGGAGAAGGCGGAGATAAGGCGGATGAGTCCGGCCCGCAATACTGCTATTACCGCTAGGATAGAGGCTGGCACGGGCAGGGGCATGCAGAACTTCGCTGCGGCGCTTGGCCCGCACACCCCGGACAACCCATGAACAGAAAGGAATGATCACATGCCAGCAAAATCCGCCGTTTTCCTGTCGTCGATGTTTCTCGCCGCCTCGTGCCTGGCGCAGCCCGCCGCGCCCGAGGCGAGCCACGAGCTGATCGATGTGGCGAGCTTCTTCAACGGCGGATTTCCCTATACCTCCGACGAATATTTCGACTCGGATCGGATTCACAACCAGTTCCGGGCGATCAGCCAGGGGCGCACGATCAATCCCTTTCACGCCACGGATCGCACGACCCAGGATGCCGCGCTGTTCTACGCGCTGGCGGCCCCGGCGACCATCGAGTCCTTCCGGGTCGGCGGGGAGGATCGGGACAAGGACAATATCCCGCGCCGGATCGCCTTCGCGGTATCCATGTCGCCCGCCGGCAATTTCCAGACGGTGGCGGAGTTCGCCATGCCGGAATCCGCCGTCTCGCGCGCGAGCTA
>JAIRLA010000079.1 GCA_031259795.1 Azoarcus sp. | reverse complement strand
GGATCGACGGTTCGGGAACGCCGGAACTGGGCGTGGGCGTGGGCGTGGGCGTTCCGCCTCGCACAAAGAAGGAGTAGCTCCCGTCCTGGTTTGTATTGAGTTTGTCGGATACCAGCGCATACGCGCCGTTATCGAAAAAGGCTCCGGTTATGCCTGATCCGTCGAGTTCGTGGGAATCACCGTTGCCATTCGACCAGCCAGCATACGCGGAAACATTGCTTACAGTACCGGTATCCCACTGAATGCTGTCGTAATTGAAGATGATGTCGAATTCGCCGGCGCCGATGTCGGAGCGATCGACGAGGATGAGCTGGAAGCTGTTGAGCGGCCCGTTGCCGAGATTGAATTGACCGACGTTAACCCAATTGACGCCGAAGGCATCACGCCCATCATATGTTCCGGTGCCATAGGTTACCGGGCTGCCATAATTGCGCGTATCCACATCGGCAAAGAACGGCGCGATGATCGGGGTGCTCGTTCCGTTCAGGCCGAACGGCGTGTAGGTCGACAGCGGCCGATCGAATGTGACGTTGCCGTTGTTGTTGACATATAGCTGGCTGTAGTCAGTGCCGAAAAAATTGATCGAGAAGCCGATATTCACGAGGCCGGTGGAACTGTCATCGTTTTTCGGGAGGGTGTTCGAGCCGAAGCCCGAGACGATCGCCCCGGCGGAAGCGCTCCCCGACACGAAAAGTCCGGTCACGAGCGCGGCGATTAGTTTGGTGTGCAACATACTGTCTCCTTGGGAGAAATAAGCCATGAAATCCTGGCACAGGGGATAAAGCAAGTTCAATGCCTGCGGGAGAACACATTGAATGTAGGCGATATTTATATTCATCAACTGTTGACTATGTGTATTGATGTAAGAAAAACAGACAATTCCGCCTCTGGACGCCGACAAGTCGCGCGCGGCGGCCAGTTCGGTTAATCTTGTCCGTTTGCAGGACAACCTTGCTGGACAACGACAGAAACAGGACGAACCGCCCGCCCGCCGCCATGAACGCCTCTGCAACCACCGGCAATATCGAATTGCGCAACGCGCAGGGCGCGCCCGTCCTGTGCGTCGGCGGGCAGTGGACGCTTTCCCACTACCCGGCGCTCGCCGCCCGCGTCGACGCCCTGCGCGGCAAGGCCGGGCCGCAGGCGCGCATTGATTTCTCCGGCCTGACCGCGCTCGATACCGCCGGTGCGCGCCTGCTGTGCGAATTGACCGGCGCTGGCGTCCTGAGAAGCCAGCTTGCCGATGCCGCGCTCGCGCCCGGGCAGCGCGCCCTGCTGGAGACGGTCGCGGCGGCGCTCGATGGCCCCGCCGCGCCGCGGGCGGAGGGCTACCGCTTCGGCGATGTGCTGGCGCATGTCGGCGAGGCCGTCGTGGCGTTCTGGCGGCACGTCGTCGCCTTGCTCGGCTTCATCGGCATCACATGCGAGGGACTGGCGCGCACGGTGTGGCGGCCATGGCGCTGGCGCGTGACCGCGACGGTCGCCAGCCTGGAGCGGAGCGGTTTCGACGCCGTGCCCATCGTGGCGCTGCTGACTTTCCTCGTCGGCGCGGTGGTGGCGTTTCTCGGCGCGACCGTGCTCGCCAGCTTCGGCGCGACGATCTATACCGTCAGCCTGGTTTCGTATGCGTTCCTGCGCGAGTTCGGCGTACTGCTCGCGGCCATTCTCGTGGCCGGGCGCACCGCCAGCGCTTTCGCCGCCCAGATCGGTTCGATGCGCGCCAACGAAGAAATCGACGCGCTGCGCGTGCTCGGACTCGATCCGGTGGAACTGCTGGTGCTGCCGAGGGTGCTGGCGATGTTGCTGGCGCTGCCCATCCTCACCTTCCTGGCCATCGTCTGCGGCATCGCGGGCGGCATGAGCGTGTGCGCGCTGCGGCTCGGCATCGCGCCGGAGATGTTCCTTTCGGTGCTCGCCAACGAGATCGCGCCGCGCCATTTTTTCATCGGCATGGCCAAGGCGCCGGTTTTCGCCTTCCTCATTGCCGTGATCGGCTGTCTCGAAGGTTTCCGGGTCAGCGGCAGCGCGCAGTCGGTGGGCGAACACACTACTTCGGCGGTGGTGCAGTCGATTTTCACCGTCATCGTGGCCGATGCCGTCGCGGCGCTGTTCTGCATGGAGATGGGCTGGTGAACGCGGGGCGGACGGGCGAGGTTCTTGTCGAGGCGCGCGGCGTGCGCAACCAGTTCGGCGCGCAGGTGGTGCACGACGGGCTCGATCTGGATCTGCGGCGCGGCGAGATTCTCGCCATCGTCGGCGGTTCGGGCACGGGTAAATCGGTGCTGTTGCGCACGCTCATCGGCCTCAACCGTCCCGCCGCGGGGACGGTGCGCATGTTCGGACAGGATTTGCATGCCCTGCCGCCGGGCGGGCGCGCCGCGCTGGCGCGCCGCTTCGGCGTGCTTTTCCAGCAGGGGGCGCTGTTTTCCTCGCTCACCGTGGCCGAGAATGTCGCCCTGCCGCTGATCGAGCATGCCCGCTTGCCCGCCGTCGAGGCCGCGCGCCTCGCCGCGC
This sequence comes from Azoarcus sp., assembly GCA_031259795.1. Classification (GTDB taxonomy): domain Bacteria; phylum Pseudomonadota; class Gammaproteobacteria; order Burkholderiales; family Rhodocyclaceae; genus WRNU01. The sequence goes on along the minus strand of JAIRLA010000079.1, from coordinate 6,839 downwards.
TCAAGATCGCGCTGGCCGGGCTGCCGCCGGAGGCGGGCGGCAAGCCGCCGGCGGCGCTTTCGGGCGGCATGGTCAAGCGCGCGGCGCTGGCGCGCGCGCTGGCGCTCGACCCCGATGTTCTTTTTCTCGACGAGCCGACCGCCGGACTCGATCCCATCGGCGCGGCGGCTTTCGACCAGTTGATCCTGACTCTGCGCGACGCGCTCGGCCTCACCGTCTTTCTCGTCACTCACGATCTCGATACCCTTTACACCATTGTCGACCGGGTGGCCGTGCTGGCGCGACGGCGCGTGCTGGTCAGCGGCGCGCTGGCGGCGGTCGCCGCCGTCGACGATGCCTGGATTCACGATTATTTCCATGGCCCGCGCGGCCGCGCCGCCCTGGCGGCGACACAGGGGCGCCGGCCCGCAAGCGGAGGGAGCTAAGAGATGGAAACCCGTGCGCATCATATGCTGATCGGTCTTTTTACTGTTTTCGCGCTGGGCGCGGCGCTCGCTTTCGCCCTGTGGATGGGGCGTTCCGGCAGCGACAGCCATTTCAATGTCTATGATGTCGTGTTCGACGAGGCCGTCTCCGGCCTGTCGAAAGGCAGCGCGGTCGAATTCAAGGGCATCCGGATCGGCACGGTCGACGACTTGCGCCTCGATCCCTCCGACCCGCGCCGGGTCAGGGCGCGCATCCATGTCGACAGCGCCGCGCCGGTCTATGAGGATACCCGCGCCCGCCTGCACACGGCCAGCATCACCGGCCTGTCGACCATCCGCCTCACCACGGGCAGCGGCGCGCCCCTGCGTCCGCGGCCCGGCGAAATCCCGCTCATCGACACCGAGCCTTCCTCGCTCAGCAAGCTGCTCGATGGCGGCGAGGACGTGATCGCCAACGTCAACGGCGCTCTGGTCAACGTCCAGAGGCTGTTCTCGCGGGACAATATCGCCAGCATTGGTCACAGCCTGGAAAACCTCGAACGCACCACGGCCGCGCTGGCCGCCGAACGCGACGAGATACGCCAGGCGCTGCGCCAGCTCGCCCGCGCCAGCGAGCAGGCCAACGCGGTGCTCGAGGATGCGTCGAAATTGCTGCGCGCGGCCAATCGCCTGCTCGACGGGCAGGGCCGCACCGCGCTCGACAGTGCGCAACGCGCGATGTCCGCGCTCGAACGCACGACGCAATCCATCGAAAAATTGCTCACCGACAACCGCGCGCCGCTCGACGCCGGTCTCACCGCCCTGGCCGATCTCGGTCCCGCCGTCACCGAATTGCGCGCCACGCTGGCATCATTGCGCGTCATCGCCCGCCGCCTCGAAGAGCGTCCCGCCGATTATCTCCTCGGCCTCGAACCCACCCGGGAGTTCAAACCATGAACCGCCATCGCGCTTGCCGCGCCGCCCTGGGGGCGCTGTGCGTCCTGCTGTCCGCGGCGTGTTCGCTCCTGCCCGCGCCGCAGCCCGTCGATGTTTACCTGCTGCCCGCGGCCGTCCCGAAACCGGCGGACGGCGACGGCGCCCCCCGCCCATGGTCGCTGCGCATCGCCCGGCCAGAGACAGGCGGACAATTGCTCGGGCAGCGCATCCTCGTCATTCCCGAGCAGAACCGGGTCAGCGTCTACAAAGGCGCGAACTGGCACGAACCCGCGCCGCTGCTCATGCGCAACCGCCTGTTCGACGCATTCCGGATGGATGGCCGCGTCAGCGCCCTGTCGACCGATGAAATGCGCGCCTTCGCCGATCTCGAACTCCTCAGCGACCTGAACGCTTTCCACAGCGAATATCGCCCAGGCGGCGCTTCCCTTCCGGAGGCGGTAATCCGGCTCGATGTCCGCCTGATCGACACCGCCAGCCGCCGCATCGTCGCCAGCCGCGTCTTCGAGCGCCGGGCCGCCGCCGCCGCCAGCGCGGTCCCCGCCGTCGTCGCGGCTTTTGGCGCCGCCGCCGACCGGCTCGCCGCCGAATTGGTGGCGTGGACGATCGCGCAAGGCGATGCGGCGCAAAACGCGAACACGGCGTATCCCGCAGCGGGCGCCGATTCTTCCGGGCAGTGAAGGCGAACAGGAGTTTATCTTTCGGAGTCTATTTTTCGGAGTCTGTTCTTCATGCGGAAATATCAGGATCTCATACGGAAATACCAGGACAACCGTTTCAGTTTCACTTACGAAGATCTCGTCGGTTGGCTGGGACAAAAGACCGTCACGCGCGGCGAAACTCATTTGCGGGAAGGACGGATCAAGCGCCTTGAATACGAGTACCCCATATTGGCCGCCATCGTAAACGGCGATGCCGGCCAATCTTATAAAGTGCACGCGGAGATCACGCGCCATGGCGTCCTGGGCGTTTGTTCCTGCTCCCAGGGCCATAACTGCGAACATGTGGCGGCGGCGTCCCTGAAGGTACTGGAAAGATTCCAGATGCCGGAACGGCAGGACGAGGCGGTTTCTCCGTACCTGCACGCGTGGCTCACCGAATTGCGCCAGATCGTCCAGTCGGACGGAGCGCCCCCCAAGAAACGCAAGGGCGCGCCGCCGGCGCGGCTCTTCTACCGTATCGAAATATCACCCAACACGGTGCTGTTGTACATCCAGAAAGGAGGCAACCTGAAATTGGCGCGCAATTGGGTTTTGACCGAGCGCGCCCTCGTGACGCCGCCGAAATTCGTCTCGGAAGACGATTTACCCATTCTCCGCCGGCTCTGGAACCTGCAACGAAAGTCGTATACAAATCGCCATGTCGACGACGATTATGACGATTATGACGAGTTCTATGGCGGCTATTATGACGACCTCTCCATCATGCTTCCGCGGCGCACCGACCTCGGCAATTTGCTGGAACTGCTCATCGACAGCGCGCGCCTGAGCGCGGATCACATGGAGGAGGTTCTCAAGAAAGGCGCGCCCCGTCCCGCGCGAATTGCCTGGAAACCGGGAAACGGAGGTTCACAGCGCCCCACGGTCGAAGTCGACGCCGCAATCGCCGCCGCCACTCAAGTACTTCCGCTCTTGCCGCCGTGGTATCTGGATCGAAGCACTGGAGAACTTGGCCCGCTGGACGTCGCCATGCCCGCCGCGTTTGCCGAAAAGCTCCTGACCTTGCAACCCATTTCCAGGCACGAGGCCGCGCTGGTCGCCAAAACGCTGGCCGAAATCTCGCCGCAAACGCCCCTGCCCCTGCCCGATCCGGAAACGGCATGCCGCGTATTGGCGGGGCCGCCGCTGGGCGAATTGCAGCTTGACACGCTCGATGGCGTCTACATGCAACAGCAAGCGGACGGCAGCTACAAGTCCAGCAAATTCGATTACGCCACGGTGGCTTTCCTTTACGGTGAAGCGTGCGTGCCGCCCGGCGATATGCGCGAATATATTACGCTGAAAAGCGGCGAAGTCGTCCGGCTGCAACGCGATCACAACGCCGAAGAGAAGCTGATGCAAACCTTGCTTGAATCGTTCGGTTTTCGTGTGACGCTTTCTCATAGACTATATTTCCTGCCCGAGCGCTTGCATTCCACGGAAATCTATACCCTGCCTGCGGAAGAAGACTGGCTTGATTTCATGCAGAACCGCAAGAAACTGGAACAATCCGGCTGGCGGCTCCTGTTCAAACCGGGCTTTCGCCACCACTATCTGGAAGTCGAATCCTGGGAAGCGGACATCGACGAAACCGGGGAAGGCTGGCTATCCCTCGATCTGGGCGTGGTGGTCGAAGGCGAACGCCTGTCGCTCGCGCCCCTGCTGGCGGACCTCTTCCGCCGGGAACCGCGCTGGCTGAATGCGGACGCCTTTGCCGACATCCCTCCCGAAGACCCCGTCACGCTGATGACCGAAGACAGGCGTCGCCTGCGCGTGCCCGCCGGGCGGCTGCAACCCATCGTGCATGTATTGATCGACCTTTTCGCGGGTTCGGGCTACGAGAACGGCCCATTGCAACTTTCCCGCTGGGACGCCGCGCGCCTGGACGAATTCCAGGACCAATCCCGCTGGAAATTCAAGGGGCCGGAAACCATCATCCAGCTCGCCGAACGCCTGCGGCACAGCCATGGCGTGCGGGATGTCGCGCCGCCGCAAGGCTTGCAGCTCACCTTGCGCGACTATCAGCGCGCGGGCCTGGCCTGGCTGCAATACCTGCGCGAGCAGGATTTGGCGGGCATTCTCGCCGACGACATGGGCCTGGGCAAAACCGCGCAAGCGCTGGCGCACATCCTGCTGGAAAAAGAAGCGGGCCGCCTGGACGCCCCCGTCCTGGCGGTACTGCCCACCTCGCTCATCTTCAACTGGAAAAACGAAACCGCCCGCTTCGCCCCCTCGCTCAAAGTCCTGAGCCTGCACGGCAAGGACCGCAAGGAGCGCTTCGCCGAAATACCGGGACACGACATCGTCCTCACCACCTACCCGCTCCTCTGGCGGGACGGCGAAGCGCTCGGGCAACACGAATATCACATGCTCATCCTGGATGAAGCCCAGACCGTCAAGAATTTCCGCAGCAAGAGCGCCGAAACCGTCCGCCAGATCAAGGCAAGGCACCGCCTCTGCCTGACCGGCACCCCGCTGGAAAACCATCTTGGAGAACTGTGGACGCAATTCGATTTCCTTTTGCCCGGCTTTCTCGGCAGCAACAGGGATTTCACCCGCATCTGGCGCACGCCCATCGAAAAGCAGGGCGACACATTGCGCCGCGACCTGCTCGCGCGCCGGCTGCGCCCTTTCATCCTGCGCCGCAAAAAAGACGAAGTCGCCGCGGAACTTCCCCCGAAAACCATCACCGTGCGCACCGTGGAACTCTCCGGCACGCAACGCGACCTCTACGAAACCGTGCGGGCGGCCATGGACGAAAAGGTTCGCACGGAAATCGCCAGCAAGGGCTTCAAGCGCAGCCAGATCGTCATCCTCGACGCGCTCCTGAAACTGCGGCAAGTCTGCTGCGATCCGCGCCTGATCAAATCCGATTCGGCCAAGAAGATCAAAGAGCGCGCCAAGCTGGATCTCCTCATGGACATGCTGCCGGGGCTTGTGGACGAAGGACGGCGCATCCTCATCTTCTCGCAATTCACCGCCATGCTCGACCTGATCGAAGCCGAACTTCCCGGCGCCCGCATCTCCCATGTGCGCCTGGATGGCGGCACGCACGACCGGGAAACGCCGGTCAAGGCTTTCCAGAATGGAGAAGCGCCCGTTTTCCTGATCAGCCTCAAGGCGGGCGGCGTCGGGCTGAACCTCACGGCGGCGGACACTGTGATCCACTATGACCCCTGGTGGAATCCCGCCGTGGAAAACCAGGCCACCGACCGCGCCCACCGCCTGGGCCAGGACAAACCCGTATTCGTCTACAAACTCATCGCCGCCGGCAGCATCGAGGAGAAAATCCTTGCCCTGCAAGAGCGCAAGGCGGCGCTCGCGGCGAGCATCCTCGCGGAGGGACATCAGGGCGACATCAAATTCAGCGAAGCGGACATCGCCGCGCTGTTTGAACCGCTGCCGGAAGCAGACCGATAGTGGGCCAAGCGTCCAGAGACCGGGGATCGGGTTCCGAGGTACGGCGCAAGCACGACATGGATGGGAAAACTGTTGTATCGCATGAAAGCCGGAAGGAATGGCGGTTGCCCGGTGCTGGCGCCGGGTATCACTCAGGAATTGATCGAGGACTGGCCGCGATGACCCCATCACAAGATCTCCTGGACAAGACCAAGGGGGAACGGTTTGCCACCGTCCTGGCCGACCCGCCGTGGCGGTTCCAGAACAAAACCGGAAAGATCGCCCCGGAGCACAAGCGCCTGAATCGCTACGGCACCATGACGCTCGAAGATATTTGCGCCCTTCCCGTGGCGAGAGTCTGTGCCGACACCGCCCATCTTTACCTTTGGGTTCCAAATGCTTTGTTGCCTGAAGGTTTGCGAGTAATGGAGGCTTGGGGCTTTCAATACAAAGCCAATCTCGTTTGGCACAAGGTGCGCAAAGATGGCGGCCCGGACGGGCGCGGCGTCGGCTTCTACTTCCGCAATACCACCGAAATCATTTTATTCGGCGTGCGCGGGAAAAACGCCCGAACGCTCGCCCCCGGAAGAAGCCAGGTCAATATCATCCGGTCAATGAAGCGCGAGCATTCCCGCAAACCCGATGAGCAATACGAAATCATCGAGGCGTGCAGTCCAGGCCCGTTCCTCGAGCTTTTTGGGCGTGGGGCGCGCGAAGGCTGGACGACGTGGGGAAATCAAGCCGAGGCATACTCGCCCACCTGGCCGACCTATCCCAATCATTCCCAATCTCGCGTTATTTCCCGGAATCCCTGACACTCCGCTCGAATAGACAGCGAAAAGACACTGCCGCCGCCTACCCTGGCATCGGTACGGGATGGAAAGAGCTGGAACGGGACACTTATACGATTGCTTCGTGATGGATGCGGGCGGGGTTGCCGGAGCGTGCCAAACGCGCCATTCCATCCGGCGGCCCCGCCACGCGAAGCGCGCTATTGTCGGGTCAGGGTTTCCTTGCGCCGGGTCAGGATTTCCTTGCCACGGCGCGCCATGGCAACCGCCTCGCGCACGCCGGGCGAGGCGTCCGCGCCGAAGCGGTTGACGACCTCCTCATAGACCTTGATCGCCTCCCCGCGCTTGTCCTTTAGCGCCAAGGCTGAGCCTTTGAGGACAAGCGCCCTGGCAACCATCTCGCGCACGCCGGGCGAAGTGTCCTCGCCGAAGCGGCTGACGGCCTCCTCACAGACCTTGATGGCCTCCCCGCTCTTGTCCTTTAGCGCCAAGGCCACGCCTTTGTTGACGAGCGCCTGGGCAACCGCCTCGCGCACGCCGGGCGAGTTGTCCTCGCCGAAGCGGCTGACGACCTCCTCATAGACCTTGATGGC
>JAIRLA010000240.1 GCA_031259795.1 Azoarcus sp. | reverse complement strand
TCGCCGCCGGGGTGCGCCGCGGCGAACCCGAGGGACGCCGCGACCGGTCCCGCAGCGACTCCGCCGAGCCGCCATCGTAGCGCTTGAGCCACTGGTAGCCCGTCTTGCGGCGGATCCCGAAACGCCGACACAGCGCACTCCCGTTGCTTCCTTCTTGACTTGCCAACAGGATAAATTCTGCTCTCTGTTCAGGCACGGTGTTTTCCCTCCCAGGCATTTTTTTCCCTCCATTATCGAAAGGGAAAGTGTTACCCATGTCCCGGCACACCTGTTACCCATGTCTCCGGTCTGTACAGCGGGGGAGGGTGGCCGCAGGCCGGGAGAGGGTTTCCAACCATGCGGAGCGAAGCGACGCTGATTTCTTTGCGGTGGGGCACGGACAGGCGTTCCCTTCCTTCCCCCTTTTTAATCAGCGGCGCTGCGCGCCGTTGGTACGAAGCCCTCTCCCGCCCTTCGGGCACCCTCCCCCGCAAGCGGGGGAGGGAAGGTTCATCGCAAGAACTCGGTATTTACGAGGAGCGGAACGCTTGTCTACTTCCCACCGCAAAGAAATCAGCGTCGATTCGCTCCGTTTGGTACGAACTGGATTGCCACGTCGCTGCGCTCCTCGCAATGACGAGGGGGGGCGGCTTTCGCAGTGACAGGGAGGAGGCTTTCGCAGTGAATAAGGCTCCGGCCGCTTTTCTTTTTCCCTTTTCCTTACGGCACGACCGCTTCCCGCACGTCCGACCAATGGCTCGCGCCTTCTTTGGTGAGATAGCGCAGCGCGTAGTGGAGCTTTTTGCCGCGATCTTCGTGGCCGAATGTTCGTTCCCAGGGGTTGCGGGGGAATGACTCCTTGTTGGGTAGCTGTTCCGGGCTGTCTACCGGGGTATCCGCCAATACCCAGGCGATTTCCACGCGGTCTACGCCATAGGGCTTGGCGCCGACGTAGCGGACTTTGACCACGCCGGGGGATTGCGCGCTGGTTTCCGCTTCGCTTTCGGGGCCTTTGTCCGGTACGGGCACCGGCGTCGGCTCCGGGTCGGGGACGGTCACGCCCAGTTCCTGCCGTTGGGCGTGGGTCATTTTTGGGTTATTGCGAATGCGCTCGCGGGCGAATTTGCGCAGCGCTTCCACGGCTGTTTTCTTTGTTTCCTCTTTCTGCGTGTAGTTCGCCTTGGTCGGCGCCGCCTGGTATGCCGTGCGCGCGCTCAGGAAGGCCGCGATGGCCGCGACGGTGGCGGTGCATTCGGCCGCTATCCAGCCATAGGCCGTTTGCAGACTGGCGTTCGGCAGTTTTACTTGCCAGATCGACATCAGGTCTACCAGCGCGTCTTCCCGTCCGGGAATCCAGTTCACATTTTTTTTCGCCATGGATTTTTCTCCTTTGCGCGTTCTTGCGCGCTCATGAATGGCCGGGGCGCGGCCGGAAATGCTCATGTTCACGGCGCTATGCCGCTATCTCATTGATTGTTTTGCGAAATCGCCGCGTTTTCCGCCGGGGGAGGCTTGGAAACCGCCGGTTTCTGAAGGGTTTGCGGCGATTTCTGAAGGTTTCGCGGTGATTTCTGAAGGGTTTTCGACAGTTTCTGAAGGTTTTGCGGTGATTCCTGAAGGTTTTGCGGTGATTTCTGAAGGTTTCGCGGTGATTCCTGAAGGTTTTGCGGCGGCTTCTGAAGGTTTCGCGGCGATTCCTGAAGGGTTTGCGATGGCTCCTGAAGGGTTCTCGATGGTTCCTGGATGTTTTTCGGCGGTTTCTGAAGGATTCCCGGCGGCGTGGCCGTATGTTGTCACGACGCGGAGGTGGACGCAAGGGCGTCGCGCGACGGAGATTCGGCGCGGGAAGCAAGGAATCTCTCCGCGGGCGGGCGGATAACTGTCAAGCGCTCGCGGGGTTTGCTGTGCTATCGTTTGCGCGTTTTCCCGATGTGGTTCTTGAGAGACGCACCTATGAGGGTCACTCGCAACAACGTTATTTGCGCCGTCGCCATGGCCGCGACGTGCTTGTTCGCCGCGCCCGCCGTCCGCGCCCAGGCGGGTTCTGCCGATACGCCCACGGCGGGCGAGGCGCGTTTTCTCGACGCGCGCGAGGCGGTGCGCACCGGCGATCTCGGGGCGCTCGAACGCCTCGCGCGCGCGATCGACGGCCATCCGCTCGACAGTTACGTGCGCTATTGGCTGCTTTTCAACAGGCTGGCCCGTCCGGAAGCGCCGCCGCCGGGAGAGCTGCTCGCCTTCCTCGAAAACGAGCGCGGTACGCCGCTGGCCGAACGGTTGCGCGCCGACTGGTTGCGGCGCTTGGCGCAGGATGGCGATTGGGGGCGTTTTCTCGATCTTTACCCCGGTCTGCAAGAGCCGGACGGCGAATTGCGCTGCCTGGACTGGAATGCCCGCCTGAGGCGCGGCGACGCCGGGGTCGCCGATGAGATCGCCGCGCAGTGGGCGACGCTCACGAACGTCCACGCCGCCTGTGCGCCCGCGCTGCGCGCCGCGATGAACAAAAGAAAGATCAGCGCCGATGATGTCTGGCGCTTGTTCCGCCGCCAAGTCGATTCGCGCGCCCCCGCGAACGCCCGCGTCACGCTGGCCTGGCTCGACGAGGGCGGCATCAAGGCGTTCGACCGGCTCGTGCGCAAGCCGAAGCAATACCTCGACCGCCTGCCGGCCAGCTTCGCCGCCAGCCGCGCGGGGCGGGAACTGGCGATGGCGGCGCTCGCGCGCCTGGCGCGCGAGGATGTCAACGCCGCCCACATCCGCCTGCAACGCATCACGAAGCGGCTCGGCCCCGGCGAGCGCGCCCATGTCTGGGCGGCGCTGGCCCTGCGCGCCGCCCAGGCGCAAAAGCCGGAGGCCGCCGCGTGGTTCCGCTCCGCCGGGGATACGCCGATGAGCGAGGAGCAGCGCGCCTGGCGCGTGCGCGTGGCCTTGCGCACCGGCAACTGGCGGGGCGTGCTGGCGGCCATCGACCGCTTGCCGGAGGGGGAGCGGGCGCTGCCCGAGTGGGCATACTGGCGGGGACGCGCCCTGAAGGCGCTGGGCCGGATCGACGAAGCCGAGGCGGAATTCACCCACATCGCCAGCGTGCCGAATTTCTACGGCATCCTCGCCAGCGAGGAGCTGGGGCTGCGTTTCGATCCGCTCTCCGTTCCGCCCTCCACCGCGCCCGAACCCAATGTCGACACCCATCCCGGTTTCCAGCGCGCGCTGGCCCTCTTCCGGCTCGGCCTGCGCATCGAGGCCGTGCGCGAGTGGAACTGGGCGCTGCGCGGGCGCGATGAGGCGTTCCGCCTCGCCGCCGCGCGCCTGGCGCTGCACAACCATCTCTACGACCGCGCCATTACTTCCGCCGAACTCGCCAACCCGGCGGGGGCGTGGAATTTGCGTTTTCTCACGCCGTTCCGCGAACTCATCGAGCCGCACGCGCAAAGCAAGAATCTGGATGTGAGTTGGGTGTACGGGGTCATGCGCCAGGAGAGCCGTTTCATCATTCCCGCCCGCTCTCATTCCGGCGCGCAGGGTTTGATGCAGATCATGCCCGCTACCGGCAGATGGGTCGCCAGGAAGCTCGGCCTGCGTTATCACCCCGGGCTGTTGACCAACCCCGAGACCAATGTCGAACTCGGCACCGAATACATGCGCATCGTCCTCGACGAACTCGGCGACGATCCCGTGCAGGCCAGCGCCGGCTACAACGCCGGGCCGGGCCGCGCGCGGCGCTGGCGCGACGGCAGCCGGGCGCTCGAAGGCGCGATCTACGCCGAAACCATTCCCCTCGACGAGACCCGCGATTATGTCAAGAAGGTGATGACCAACACGGTGATCTACGCCACCTTGCTCGAAGGCCAGCCGCAATCGCTCAAGGCGCGCTTGGGCACGATTCCGCCGCGTCCGGCGCAGTAAGTGAAGGCGATGCGCGCTTACATCGTCGGCGGCGCGGTGCGCGACGCCCTGCTCGGCCTGCCGGTCAAGGATCGTGATTGGGTGGTGGTGGGCGAGACCCCCGAGGCCATGATCGCGCGGGGGTTTCGCCCGGTGGGCCGGGATTTCCCGGTTTTCCTCCACCCGGAAACGCACGAGGAATACGCGCTCGCCCGCACCGAGCGCAAGCATGGCCACGGCCACGCGGGCTTCGTCTGCCATGCCGCGCCCGATGTCACGCTCGAAGACGATTTGTCGCGGCGCGATCTGTCCATCAACGCCATTGCCCGCGACGCCGACGGCGCGCTCATCGACCCGTATGGCGGCGTGCGCGATCTCGCCGCCAAAGTCTTCCGCCACGTCGGCCCCGCTTTTGCCGAAGATCCGCTGCGCATCCTGCGCGTCGCGCGTTTCGCCGCCCGCCTGCCCGATTTCGCGCTCGCGCCGGAGACGCTCGCGCTGATGCGGCAAATGAGCGCCGGCGGCGAACTCGATCACCTCACGCCCGAACGGGTCTGGCAAGAACTGGCGCGCGGGCTGATGGAAACCCATCCGTCGCGCATGTTCCGCGTGTTGCGCGATTGCGGCGCGCTCGCCGTCATCCTGCCCGAAGTCGACCGCCTCTTCGAGACGCCGCAGCCGCCGCGGCATCACCCCGAGGGCGACGCCGGCGCGCATGTCATGATGGTCATCGACCGCGCCGCGCGCGCCGGCCATCCGCTCATGGTGCGCTGGGCCTGCCTGCTGCACGACATCGGCAAGGGCGAAACGCCGCCCGACATCCTGCCGCGCCACTACGCGCACGAAGCCCGCGGCGCATTGCTGGCCGAAAGCATTTCGCTGCGCTTGCGCATTCCCGCCGCCTGCCGCGAATTCGCCACATTATTTGCCCGCGAACACGGCAAACTTGGCCACATCGCCGACATGCGCCCCGGTACCATCGTCGACGTGCTGGAGCGGTGCGATGCCGCGCGCCGCCCCGAACGTTTCCGCGCCCTGCTCGACGCCGCCGCCTGCGATTATCTTGGCCGGGGCGGCGAGCGCGCCGCTTCCTGGCCGCCCGCTCCGGCATGGGCCGCGGCGCTCGAGGCTTTTTTCAGCATAGACGCGGGCAAAGTCGCCCGTAACACTTCCGACCGCGGCCAGATACCCGCCCAGATCCACGCCGCGCGCGCCCAGGCCGTGCGCGCCCGCCTGCAAGCCGGCGCGGGCCAAAGTCCCGGACATTCCGGAAATTCCGGGGATGCCCTTCCCCCTCGACCTCACCCTCACCCTTCTCCGCCACTTTCCCAGGCAAGCCCAAAATAATGAACACCATCGTCCCCCCCTCCCCCGGCACCCTCGAAATCATCAGCCATCCCGCCGCCGCGACCGCCGCCCATCCCGCGCCGCTTCTTTTCGTCCACGGCGCCTTCGTCGGCGCGTGGTGCTGGGAAGAAAACTTCCTGCCCTGGTTCGCCGGACAGGGCTGGGCCGTACACGCGCTATCGCTCTCCAGCCATGGCCGCAGCCGCAAGCTCGACGAACTCAACAACCAGTCCATCAACGACTACGTGACCGACCTCGCCGAGACCATCGCCGCCTTTCCCGCGCCGCCGGTGCTGATCGGCCACTCCATGGGCGGCATGGTGGTACAGAAATATCTCGAACAGGCCGCCGTCCCCGCCGCCGTGCTGATGGCATCGGTGCCGCCGCAGGGTCTGCTCGGTTCGGCCTTCGGCATGCTGTTCAGCGCGCCGCACCTGCTCATCGACCTCAACCGCATGATGGGCGGCGGCGAACCCGGCATCGACAGCGTGCGCGAGGCGCTTTTCCACCAGCCGGTTTCCACGGAAAAACTTCATCGCTACTGGAGCATGAGCCAGCCGGAATCCGCGCGCGCGCTCTGGGACATGACCCTGTTCAACCTGCCACGCCCGGGACGCGCGCACAAAGCGCCCATGCTGGTTCTCGGCGCCGGGCACGACCGTCTGATCACGCCCGCCCAAGTGTTCATGACGGCGGACGCCTGGGGATGCGCGCCGGA